>JALVTA010000126.1 GCA_027036095.1 Thiotrichales bacterium
CCCTGAGCCAGCACCGTGTGCAGGGGCGACTCCACGGATTCGGCGGGGCGCTGGGCGAGAATTTCAATCTCCGCCAGCTTCTTGCCTGCGCTGACCAGCCGGGCCAGCGCGGCCTGACCTGCGCCGTTGAACACTTCTATCTGGTCGCCGGGGCCGAGGCGCAGCACCCGCGTCAGGTAGTGGGCCGCCGCCTCCGGCAGCGGGATGACGCGCTCGCCGGTATAGTCGACAGGGAGGTAGAGGCGGTGCTTGAGGCTCATGCGGGGCGATGGAAGGTGAGCGCCTGTACGATGCTGCGGGTGGGTTCCACCTGGTTCATGGTGTAGAAGTGCAGCCCGGGTGCGCCCGCATCCAGCAGGCGCTGGCACAGGGTGATGACGAAGTCCCGTCCGAAGGCGCGCAGCCCTTCCATGTCGCCGCGGTCGGAGAAGCCTTCCAGCCGGCACCGCAGCCAGCGGGGCACTTCGGCACCGCACATGTTGGAGAAGCGCATCAGCTGGTCGTAGTTGGTGATGGGCATGATGCCGGGCACGATGGGCAGGTCGATGCCGGCCGCCTCGCAGCTGTCGATGAAGTAGAGATAGCTGTCCACATTGTAGAAGTACTGGGTGATGGCCGCATCCGCGCCCTGATCCACCTTGTATTTGAACCAGCGGATGCCTTCGTCGCAGTTTTTCGCCTGCGGGTGGGTCTCCGGATAGGCGGCCACTTCCAATTTGAAGCGGTCGCCGGTCTGCTCGCGGATGAAACGGATCAGGTCGGAAGCATACTTGAACTCGCCCGGGTCCAGCATGCCGGAGGGCAGATCACCGCGCAGGGCGACAATGCGGTTGACACCCAGCTGGTCATAGGTGTGCAGCAGTTCCAGTACGCTTTCTTTCGTCTGGCCGATGCAGGTCAGATGCGGCGCGGCATCGAAAGGCGTCTCCTGCTGGATGTAGGTCACCGTTTCCACCGTGCGTGCCTGAGTGGTGCCGCCGGCGCCATAGGTGACGGAAATGTATTCGGGCTTGAGGGTGCCCAGCTCGGCGATGGTGCCCTTGAGCTTTTCGAAACCTTCGTCGGTACGGGGCGGGAAGAATTCCAGGCTGACCGGCTGGGGGTATTTCTGCTGTGATTGCATGATGGGGTTCCGCGTTTTTTCCGTGAATGGGCCGCTATGGCAGAAAAACTGGCTACTGGCAGGCGCAGGACAATTCTTGCCTGCTCATGGCTTTGCCGTCAAGCAGCTGTATGCCTTGAGCCGGGCATGGCAGAACGCCCTTCGATCAGACGCTTGCCATGCTGATCCGGCCCTGAGGCCAACAGCCGTTTCAACGGCGTCGAAAAGCGTTTGTGCAGGATGGCCTGCTCCGTCCCGCAATGTTACAGTTCGGCGGCTGCTCGAAGAACCTCCGCCTTGTCCGTGCGCTCCCAGCTGAACTCCGGCAGCTCGCGACCGAAGTGACCGTAGGCCGCCGTCTTGCGGTAGATGGGCCGTTTCAGATCCAGCATGGCGATCAGGCCCTTGGGACGCAGGTCAAAGTGCTCGCGCACCAGCTGTTCGATGGTCTCCAGCGGCACCTTTTCCGTGCCGAAGCAGTCAAGGCTGATGGAGGTGGGCTCGGCCACGCCGATGGCATAGGAAACCTGAATCTCGCATTTGTCCGCCAGTCCTGCGGCAACGATGTTCTTGGCCACATAGCGACCGGCGTAGGCGGCAGAGCGGTCCACCTTGGAGGGGTCCTTGCCGGAGAAGGCGCCGCCGCCGTGACGGGCCATGCCGCCGTAGGTGTCCACGATGATCTTGCGCCCGGTCAGACCGGCATCGCCTACCGGACCGCCGATGACGAAGCGGCCGGTGGGGTTGATGTGGTAGCGGGTGTCCCTGTGCAGCCATTCGGCGGGCAGCACCGGCTTGATGATCTCCTCCATCACCGCCTCGCGGATCACCTCGTTGGAGATGTCCGGATCGTGCTGGGTGGAGACGACCACCGCATCCACCGCCACCGGCTGGCCGTCCCGGTAGCGCAGGGTGACCTGGCTCTTGGCGTCCGGGCGCAGCCAGGGCAGATGCTTGGCCTTGCGCAGGAAGGCCTGCCGTTCCATCAGCCGGTGGGCGTAGTAGATGGGGGCGGGCATCAGCTGTTCGGTCTCGTTGGTGGCGTAGCCGAACATCAGCCCCTGATCGCCGGCGCCCTGTTCGTGCTCTTCGGATTCGTCCACGCCCATGGCGATGTCGGGGGACTGCTTGCCGATGGCGGAGAGCACCGCGCAGGTGTCGCCGTCAAAACCATAGTCCGCCTTGTCGTAGCCGATCTCTTTGACCACCTGGCGCACCAGCTCTTCCAGATCCACCCAGGCTTCGGTGGTGATCTCGCCGCCCACCAGCACCATGCCGGTCTTGACAAAGGTTTCGCAGGCCACGCGGGCGTCCGGGTCCTGTCTGAGGATTTCGTCCAGAATGGCGTCGGAGATCTGATCGGCAATCTTGTCCGGATGCCCTTCGGAGACGGATTCGGAAGTAAAGATGTAGTCGCTCATGTCCTGTGTTCCCGTGTTGTGATGACAGATGAGCGGCGGGCGGGAGGAGGAGAAGGTTCGACCTCTCGCTTTAGCCGCATTTGTAACGCGCCCGCAAGCTGAGACTCAAATCGGCGCGAAAAGACTAATTATATCACGAAGTTGGGAAGGATGGCGCGCCCACCAGGACTCGAACCTGGAGCTAGGGCTTAGGAGGCCCCTGTTTTATCCCGTTAAACTATGGGCGCGTGGAGAAAGGCGGGGGAATTATAGCATCAGGCGAAGAAGTCGGGTTCCACGGAGAGCTCACCTGCGGCAGCCAGCCTGCGTCCGGTGTCCATGATCTTGTCCACACTGATTTTGGCGCGGGTCTTGTCCAGTTTCTGCACCTTGATCAGTTCAGTCTTGATGTTCTGGGCAATGAGCACGCTCAGATGGCCGAGCACCCGCCGCGCCAGTTTTTCGTCATGGGCCAGCAGCAGCAGGTTGAGGATGTCCTGTTCGCTGACCTGTTCCAGCAGCGTGGCCAGGTCGTCATCGTCCAGCAGCAGCAGGCGGCGTGCGCGTTCCTCGTAATACTTGATGGGTCGACCGATGGTGCGCAGGGTGTCGCGTTTGATCAGCCACCAAGTCTGGAACTTGACGGGATCCAGCTGTTCGCGCAGGAGCCGGACCGCCTCGCGGTACTGGGGAATGTAGCCGTAGAAACCGTCCTGCAGGGCCTTGATGAGGGGGCGGTACTTTTTGGGCAGGAAGTCCTGAAAGTAGATGAGCAGACCGGTATCCCCCTCCACTTCGGAGATGTAGTTTTCCACCGCCTGGCGGGCGGCCTGCATCAGCGCCTTTTCGTAGCGGTCCAGCAGGCGGCCGATCAGCAGCAGGGTCAGGGCCGCCACCACGAAGCTGGGAATGAGATAGCCGCTGAGGGCGGAAAAAAGCCAGGTGAGCAGAAAGAGCAGCAGGGCGCCGACCGGCATCACCAGCACCCGGGCCCACTTCCATTTGCCGAGCATTTCTGCGGAGACCTGCTCCAGATCGAGGCGGTTCAGGTCGATGGCGTTGAGACGATCGAGCAGATCGTTGGCGGAGGGCATGTCGTCATAGAAGACGTCGACCTGTTCTTCACTCTCGGGGGGCGGGGTGTCCGGCAGGGCGTTGTCGCTCACGAATGTTTACCGGGTTGCAGGGTATGGGGACATTGTAGGGTGTGGCGGGTGCCGTCTTCAACTCGCCAGGCGGTCAGCTGGCCGCCCCACAGGCAGCCGGTGTCCAGCGCGTGCACGTTGTAGCCGTCGTAGGCACCGAGGGTGGACCAGTGACCGAAGAAGATGGTGCGGTCCTTGTTGCGCCGGGCAGGGTGCACGAACCAGGGCGCGTAGCCTTTCGGCTGGTTGCCGGGCGCAGCCTTGCACTGGAATTCCAGGCAGCCGCGCGGGTCGCAGTAGCGCATGCGGCAGAAGGCATTGACCGCGTAGCGCAGCCGGTCCCAGCTGGTAAGCCCTTCGTGCCAGCAGGCCGGCTCCGAGCCGAACAGATGTTCGCGCACGAAGGTCTGCCAGTCCGCATCGCGCAGCCGTTCAGCCACCGCCCCGGCTTCCTGCCGGGCCTGCTGGTGGGTCCACTGGGGCGGGATGCCCGCATGCACCATGGCCAGGTTATGAATCTCGTGGGTCAGGTAGAGGGGCTGCTGGCGCAGCCAGTCGATCAGGCTGTCGCGGTCCGGGGCGTTGAGAATGTCATCCAGGGTGTCCTTTCTGGATCTGAAGCGGGTCAGCCCGACGGCCTGGGCCAGCAGGTGGAAATCATGGTTGCCCAGCACCATGCGTCCCCGACCGCTTTCTTCCAGTCGGCGCACGAAGCGCAGGCACTCCAGCGACTGGGGGCCCCGGTTGACCACATCCCCCACGAACCACAGCTCATCCGCAGCCGGGTCATAGTCGATCTGCCGGAGCAGTTGCTGAAGGGGATCGAAACAGCCCTGCAGGTCACCGATGATGTAAAGCGCCATCAGCCTTTCTCCACCAGGTGGTTGCTCAGTCGAACGAATGCTTCTACCGGGACGGCTTCCGCCCGCAGGGTGGGGTCGATGCCAACTTCCTCCAGATCTTCCGGCGTGGCCAGCCCTTTGAGGGTGTTGCGCAGGGTCTTGCGGCGCTGGCTGAAGGCCTGTTTGACCAGCGCCTCAAGATGCGCCTCGTCACGCGCCGGCACCGGGAAGGGGCGGGGCACGAGGCGCACGATGGCCGAATCCACCTTGGGAGGGGGCGTAAAGTTGCCCGGCCCGATGGTGAACAGCATGGTAGCGTCGCAGTGATACTGCACCATGACGCTCAGGCGCCCGTAGGTCTTGCTGCCAGGTGAGGCGGTCATGCGTTCAACCACTTCCTTCTGCAGCATGAAGTGCATGTCCCGGATGAGATGTTTGAAGCCGAGCAGGTGGAAGATCAGCGGACTGGAGATGTTGTAGGGCAGGTTGCCGACCACGCGCAGGGGGGTGGGGGTCAGCTGGCTGAAGTCGAATTGCAGCGCATCGGCCTGATGCAGGGTGATGTTGTCAAACGGTGCGAACAGCTTTTCCAGCTTCGGGATCAGATCCCGGTCGATCTCGATCACATCCAGCCGGGCGCCGCTGCGGGCCAGTGGGAGGGTGATGGCCGCCTCGCCGGGGCCGATCTCCACCAGATGATCTTCCGGACGGGGATCGACGGCGCGCACGATGCGCTCGATCACCCGGCGATTGTTGAGAAAATTCTGTCCGAAGCGCTTCTTATGTCGGTGTCCCATCGTTCATCTCCCGGGCGACCTGAAGGGCGTAGGCCAGACTGCCGGTGTCGGCCTGCCCGGTGCCGGCCAGATCCAGTGCCGTGCCGTGATCGACCGAGGTGCGCACGAACGGCAGCCCCAGCGTGATATTGACGGCACGGCCGAACCCCTTGTATTTGAGTACCGGCAGTCCCTGGTCGTGATACATGGCCAGCACGGCGTCCGCCTTCGCCAGCCAGCGGGGGGTGAACAGAGTGTCCGCAGGCAGCGGGCCGGTCAGGTTCAGGCCCTGTCTGCGCAACCGCATCAGCGTTGGTTCGATGATCTCCAGCTCCTCGCGGCCAAGATGCCCCTGCTCGCCGGCATGGGGGTTGAGCCCGGCCACAAGGATGCGGGGTGCTGCGATACCGAAGTGTCGGCGCAGGCTGTCGTCCAGAATGGTGAGTACCTGTTCCAGCCGTTCCGGTGTGATGGCATCGGCCACCTGTCGCAACGGCAGGTGGGTGGTGGCCAGCGCCACACGCAGTCCCTCCGTAGCCAGCATCATCACCACCCGGTCCACGCCCGCCAGTGCCTGAAAGAATTCGGTGTGGCCGGTAAAGGGCAGTCCGGCGTCGTTGATGACGCCCTTGTGCAGCGGCCCGGTCACCACGGCGGAAAATCGGCCGCTGAGGCAACCTTCTCCGGCGGTGCGCAGCTGTTCAAGTACATAGGAGGCGTTGGCAGGGTCAGGGCGGCCTGCTTCGACGGGAGCACGCAGGGAAACGGGCAGCACCTGAAGCTGACCGGGCGTGGCGGTCACGGACTGGCCGTCCCGCCATTCGTTCAGCCGCACCGGCAGGCCGAGCTGCTGCGCCCGTTCTTCAAGCAGGGCAGGGTCGGCCAGCACGACGGCAGCCAGTCCGGATTGGGCCAGCTGAATGACCAGATCCGGGCCGATGCCGGCCGGCTCGCCGGTGGTGAGGACAAGTGGGGCCTTCACGGTTTCAGCGTGGCCGGGTCATCGAGGTAGATCTTGACGTTGGCCTCATCCCGCAGGCGGCGCAGCCACAGGGTCAGCAGTTCGCTGGCCTTTCGCAACCGCAGTTTGGTGGCCGCCTTCTGGCGCAGGTCGTCGCCCACCTGCGGGGCAGCGTCCTCGACGCCTTCCAGTTTGAGGATGTGGAAGCCGCCCGGACTGCGCAGGACCGGTGTGATCTGTCCCGGTTGCAGGGGCTGGACGGCCTGCAGGAACAGATCCGGCAGTTCGCTGCTGCTGCGCCAGCCCAGATCCCCGCCCTTGAGGGCATTCGGACCGTTGGAATGACGTACGGCCAGCTGGGCGAAGTCGGCGCCCTGCTGCAGTTGCCGGTGGAGGTTTTCCGCCTGTTTTTTCAGCGCCTGCACCTGTTCAGGCGTGGGCGCACTGGGCAGGGCCAGCATGATCTGACGCAGGTGATAGCGTTTCTGCCCGCCGCCGGTGATCTGACTGATGTACTGGTCGATGTCCTGTTCGGTCACATCGATGCGGCGCACGACTTCCAGCTGGCGGAGCTTTTCGATCAGCAGCTGGTCGCGGATCTGGTTGTGCAGCTGTTCAAAGGCGCCGGGCTGCCGGGCCTCCAGTGCCTGGCGGAAGGCGTCAAGCGGCAGGCCGTTGGCAGCGGCAATGCGAGCCAGCTGAGCATTGACCTCCTCATCGGTTACCTGAATGCCCCGCTGTCTGGCGCGCTGAAGCTGGATGGTGCGCAGAATGAGGTTGTCGAGCACCTTGCGACGCAGGGTGGACATGTCAGGCGGCGTGATGCCCTGCTGACGCAGCTGACGCAGTGCCTCCAGTGTGGCCGCATCCAGTTCACTTTCAAGAATGGGCTGGTCATTGACCACCGCCACGATGCGATCAAGCAGTTGGGCGCTCCAGCCGGTTGCGGGCAGCAGCATGAGCAGACACAGCAGGGTCAGCGTGCGGAAAAGGGTTTTCATGGGCGGGCCTTAGAAGTTGAGTTTGTCTTTGAGCTGTTGGTCGAAGCGTCGTCCGCCGCTTCCGATGCCCTTGAGGGTGAGCACGAAGCGGATGGCGTAATTATATCGCCCATCGTCGAGGCGGGTTTCATCCACCTGAATTTCCCCACGCCAGCAGCAGCTTTCGTATCCGAGACCGTGCAGCTGCTCCACCGCGCGGTTCTCGGTCAGGTTGACTTCCCAGAAGGTGCCCAGTGACCAGCCGCGGCCCAGCTGGATGTGGGCACCGGTCAGCAGACTTTGGCTTTCGCTATCGGAGCCGACGTTTTCCCATTTGAGCTGCCCCAGCCAGCGCCAGCCGCTGCCATGAAGACGCCAGCGGGTGATCAGGTTGTCCAGGCTGATGTCGCGGCGGTGGAACTGGGCGGTGGTGTCCAGAAACAGGTGATGGCTGCTCAGGCGTCCGAGCACGAAGTAATCGCTGGCAGGGGTGGTGTCCTTTGACAGCCCGTCCAGTCCGATATATCGGGGTAACAGCCAGAAGGCCTGTCCTACAGCGAAGCGCAGCCGTTCCTTGCCCTTTTCCGTCAGCAGGCGGGAGGTCAGTGCCATAGAGAGTCTCTGCGTATCACCGACGCGGTCGCTGCCACTGAAGCGGTTGAGCACGAACAGGTTGTCAAAGCTGAGACTGCGGGTGCTGCTGTCAAACTTGGGGGCTGCGAGCTGGTCGTCCACCCGAGGTACCCAGCTGAACTGGACGCGGGGCTCCAAGGTTTGCTTCCAGCCCTTGCCCCACTCCGGTGCCAGCCGCTCGAACACCAGCTGGCCGTGCACTTCCGCCAGCGGCACCCAGAAGGCGGGTGTCCGTCCGTCGTTGAGACTGTAGCGGTTGCCTTTCAGCTGAGCCTTGAAGCCGTAGCTTCCCCATTCTTCTTCCCATTGTCCGCCAAGCGTGGGGTGAAATACGTAGCGCCAGCCTTCCGGCTTGCCGTGACCGGCGATGGGAATTTCAAAATCTGTGCCTGATATGTTGAGGTGGGTGTCCACCGCATCGGTAAGGCGCCTGGTCCAGTGCAGACCCACCTCGGGGCGGCGCTCGTAGTCGTAGCCATGATTTCTCAGCAGCAGCCAGTCTTCATGGGCCACCCAGGTGCTGAAATCGGGGCTCGGTTTCCATTCGAGCTTCAGAGTGCGCTTGCGGTGGGTTTCGGTCTTGAGGTTGGGGTCCAGCGGCAGGTCGGCGAAGAAATCCTTGTCGGAGACATCCGCCCAGTCGGCCGAGGCGGTCAGGGTCGGTGTGAGGTGGTAGCTGCCGTTGAACTGCCAGCGCCAGCGGTCACGGCCCAGTGCCTCGTCCTGGATGAATCCGCCCAGCAGCGTGCCCCGGCCATGCCTTGTCAGCAGGCGGAACTCATTGTCCAGCAAGGTGCCGCGGTCCTGCATCTGATAGAAGGTAAGCGTGTCGTCGTAATCAGGCGCAAGATTGAAGTAGTAGGGAATGCCTACCAGCCAGCTGGTGTCCGTGCGGTTGGGGGATTTGTAGCTTTCCAGTCGCGGCATGAGAAAGCCGCTGCCACGGCGGCTGGTCGGGTAGCTGATATAGGGGGTATAGAGCACCGGCACATCATGGATCGTCAGCCAGGCGTGATGGGCGTAGATGCGCTGTTTCTTCCGATCCAGCCGCAGTCTTTTCGCATGCAGTAGCCAGTCATCGCGTCCCAACGGGCAGCTGGTGATGGCCGCTTCCTGCATGTGGGCCTGACCTCTGGTGCGCTCGTCACGCAGCTGGGTTGCCTGGCCCCGGTAGCGACGGTCACGGGTCTGAAAGCGCAGATTGCGGCCGGTCATGACCTTCTCGTAGCGGGAATAGGTCAGTTCCTGGGCCTGCAACAGCAGTTTGGGCGTTTCCAGCGTGACATGGCCGACGGCTCGGAAAAGCTGGTGCGGCAGCCGAATCCATTCGGCCCGATCTGCGTGCAGCCGTCCTTTGGAGTGCAGCAGTTCGACCGGACCCTCCAGCACCGCCTTGCGCGCATCCGCATGCAGGTGCACACCCCAAGCCTGTGTGGGCCCGGAAGCAGGGAGCTTTTCGGCAGGCGGAAACAGCCAGGGGAAATGGCAGCGCTCGGCGGCGCCCGTGGCGGCCGGCAGCCACAAAAAAGCGATGAAAAACAGCGCCGTTCGTCTCAAAATAACTGCCAGTTGCATCAGAAAGCCACATTTTAGCCTTGGAGGGCCTCAATTGGACACAGACCCGCGTTTTTCCCGGTTGCGGCAGTGGCTGACAGGAACCGTTCCGGCAAAATTGGGGGAGGCCCCGTCTTCTGAGCCGGTTCCGGCCAGCGGTGATGCCAGCTTTCGGCGCTATTTCCGTATTGAGATCGGTGAGCGAACCTGTATCGTCATGGATGCGCCGCCTGAGCGGGAGCAGACCGAGCCCTTCGTACGTATTGCCGGCTGGTTGAGGGAGATGGGGCTCAATGCGCCGGAGGTGTTTGCCTGGAACCGGGATGAAGGCTTTGTGCTGATGAGCGATCTCGGCACCGTGGACTATCAGCAGGCCCTGAATGACGCAACGGCTGATGCGCTCTACCGGGATGCGCTGATGGCGCTGGTGCGCATGCAGCAGGCGGGAGACGGACATGTCGATCAGTTGCCGTACTATGACGCGCGTCTGCTGCAGGAAGAGATGGCGCTGTTTGCCGACTGGCTGGTGGGGCGTCATCTGTCGCTGGAGATGCCGGACTGGTGGCCGGAGGTGACCGCAGCGCTGACCGAGTCGGCGCTGGCCCAGCCGCAGGTGTTCGTCCATCGGGACTACCACAGCCGCAACCTGATGGTCAGCGATCCCAACCCGGGCCTGCTCGATTTTCAGGACGCGGTGCGCGGCCCGCTGACCTACGATGCCGTCTCCCTGCTGCGGGACTGTTACGTGCGCTGGCCTGCGGAGCGGGTAGGCCACTGGCGGAAGCAATATTTTGATCACTTGGTCGAGGCAGGGCTGCAGCGGTCGGAGGACTGGCGCGGTTTCACGCGTGCCTTCGACCTGATGGGCGTTCAGCGCCATCTCAAGGCCGCGGGCATTTTTGCCCGTCTGTGGCACCGGGATGGCAAGGACCGCTATCTGGCAGACGTGCCCAATACGCTCCGTTACATTGTGGAGGTGGGTGCGCACTATCCCGAAACCCGGGCCCTGGCTGACTGGGTGGGAGAGACGGTGTTGCCGGCTTTCGAGGCTCACCATGCCTGAGGTGGCCATGCTTCTGGCCGCCGGCCGCGGCAAGCGGATGCGCCCGCTGACGGACACTACTCCAAAACCGCTGCTGCCGGTGTGCGGCGAGCCGCTGCTGGGCCGACACCTGAAGCACCTGCGCACCGCCGGCGTGCGGCGAGTGGTGGTCAATGGGGCCTGGCTGAAGGAGCAGATCGAAGCCTTTCTTGCCGTCGGTGATTGGGGCATGGAGGTCATCTTCTCACCCGAGCCACCCGGCGGGCTGGAGACGGCTGGCGGCATTGTCCGGGCCCTACCCTGGCTGGGCGAGCGGCCCTTCATCGTCGTCAATGGTGATGTGTGGACGGACTTTGACTTTTCCTGCCTGCCGGATCGGGTCGATGCGGCCCATCTGGTGCTAGTGCCGAGCCCGCCTCACAATCCCCGTGGGGATTTCGGGCTGGAAAACGGCAAAGTGCTGCCCGAGGGGCCATTCACCTTTGCGGGCATCAGCGTGCTTTCGCCGGAACTGTTTGCCGGACTGGATGACAGACCGGCCCCTCTGGCGCCGCTTTTGCGCACTGCCATGGCACAGGGTACGGTGACAGGCTGTCTGCATGAAGGCATGTGGCATGATGTGGGCACCCCTGAGCGCCTGCGAGACTTGGAAAAGAGATTAGGGTGTGCTTAAATGACCCTGTTCAATTATGGAGAAAATCGATGAGCGCACGCAAGCACAGACAGACGCTGGAGATGATCTTCAGCCATCCGGTCAGCACCAATATCGACTGGAAGGCGGTTGAGCATCTGTTCGAGCACCTCGGCTACGAGGTGGAGATTACCAAGAACCACCACGCCAAGGCCAAGGCCGACAACGGCCAGGAAGTGGTCATCATTCTGCCCCATCACGGCCACACGCTGGAAAGCAAGGACGAAGTGATCAAGATCCGGCATTTCCTCGAAGGTCAGGGTGTAACGCCCGAAACGTTCGCCGCATGATTCTTTATTTCAATCTCAATGGAAGGAGTGTAATCATGAAAGCTGTAAAACTGATGATGCTGTCGCTGTTCATGCTGGGTGTTGCCGCCTGCTCCAAGGGGGGTGACCAGAACAAAGCACAGGGTGCGCAGGAAAAGGCTCAGCAGCATGTACAGCAGCCGGCCGGCAAGCCTGCTGGTGGCTATGATCCGAATGCCGACGCCGACAGCGACTGCTGAGAAGCCAGTCTGCCGGTAGACACAGAGCAGGGCGCCCCATGGCGCCCTGTTTCGTTTGGGAGGACGCATCATGTACATGCTCATTTCACCGGCAAAAAAGCTGGACGAATCACCGCTTGAAAACTTGACAGCCATTCCGGCTACGGAGCCCGAACTGCTGGAACGGGCCAATGAGCTGGCGCGTATCATGCAGCGCAAGGCGCCTGACGAGATCGCCGCGCTGATGAAACTGAGCGACAAACTGGCGGAACTCAATTTCGAACGCTATCAGGCATGGGAAGTTCCCTTTCCGGCGGACAGAGCAAAACCGGCGGCCTTCATGTTCCGCGGGGATGTGTATCAGGGGCTGGATGCGGATACGCTCAAGCCGTCAGGGCTGCAGTATGCCCAGAAGCATCTGGGCATACTGTCCGGTCTCTATGGTCTGCTGCGGCCGCTGGATCGCATACTGCCCTACAGGCTGGAGATGGGGACACGGCTGGAAAACCCTGCTGGAAAGGATCTCTATGCCTTCTGGCGTGATACAGTGACCGGGCTGGTCAATGAACGCCTTGCGGCTTCGGGCAGCAGACAGCTGGTTAACCTTGCTTCCAATGAATACTGGAAGGCGGTCGATGCAGACCGGATTGAAGGAGAGATCATCACACCTGTCTTCAAGGACTGGAAGAACGGTCAGTACAAGATCATCAGCTTCCATGCCAAGAAGGCGCGGGGCATGATGGTGCGCTGGGCCCTCGACCATCAGGTTCAGGATGCCGAGGAGCTCAAATATTTCGACTACGGTGGTTATGGGTTTACGCCGGAGTTGTCCGATGAGAAGAACTGGGTGTTCACTCGCCGACAGGAAGCCTGAACGGTTACGGCTGGCGTGTCCGCTGACATACGTAAACAAAAAACCCGGCACTGCCGGGTTTTTTGCTGGAACCTGATTTTCCTTTATTCGCGGTAATCCGGACCGTCGATTTCAAGTCCATTGGACAGGTATGCCTCGAAGAATTCCAGGTTGCGGAATGCCTTGGACTGCATACCACCTACGGTCTTGGGATCCCAGCGCATATTCTTCATGCAGCCAACATAGCGCTTTTCAATGGTGCCCAAGTGGTTCCACTTGGCGCGCCATACCGGGAAGTGGGTAACGTGTCCCAGTGCAGGAGACAGGATATTTGCACGTGCCCGGCGACCCGCATTGTAGGCGTGACACTTGGCACAGGACAGGTTCAGCTGACCATGCGGCTTGGTGAACAGGTCACGACCGGCGTTATAGGCTTTCTTGGCGCCTTCAGAGTCGATCTTGACGTTGATCTTCTGGCCGCGGGCGTTGTAGGCCAGATAGGCGCTCAGGCGGGCAATGTTGCCTGTGCCCCACTTGAACGGCTTGAGCCCTGCATTCTTGCGACACTCGTTAATGGCCAGTTCCAGAGTCACCACCTCGCCGCGCTTGTCATCGAAGTAGGGATACTTGGGGCGGATCTTGGAAACGTCGGAACCAAAGCACTTTTCATATACGGCCTTGTCCTTCGTCCACAGTTCCTCGCCCGCATCAATGGCGTCGAGGTAGGGAGGGAATTCGTTTACGGCCTCATACTGGGCCTTCTTGTCGGCGTTGTAGACATAGGCACCTAGGCGATAGTCCTCGAAAGGCACTTTGGGTGCTTTTGCCATGATGAATTCGACGAATTGCTTGCGATCCTTTTCAGGATCAACATTGCTGCCAGCGTAGGCATGGGTTGCCACCGCAAGTGCACCTGCTGACAGTGCTGTAATCAGAAGGGTTTTTTTCATTTAGGAATCCTCCGTCCGAGAGCTTTGGTCATGGATATATTTTGTATGGGAGCGACCCGGAGATCGCTCCCTGGCTGAATTACTTCAGCTTGAACTTGGCGGTACCCTTGTCGCCAGTGTTGTCAACAACGCTGATGACAACTTCATCACCCTTGTTGGCCTTCGCTTTGATGGCCATGTAGGGGTTGGCGGATACTGCACCAGACCACTGAGCGTCAACAGCCTTGGTGCCGTTGATGGTCACTTCAACGTTCTGGATGTACTTCGCCGGATAGGGCTTGCCAGTCTTCTTGTTGATGCGACGGCCGGATTCCATCGGGTGCTTCATCAGCGCCTTGATTTCGGCGATGCCGCCTCTTACTTTGCCACGAACACGGATTTTGATAGACATAACTCAATTCCTTTGCTTGGTTAAGGGTTTTACAGCTTCTCGTTGGGCGAGTGATTAACCGCCGCAACCACCGATGGTAACCTTGACCTGCTGCTGAGCCTTGTACAGCTTGCCGCCAGCCTTGACGACAGCGATGACGTTCATGGTTTCACCCATCTTGATGCGGGTAGAAACATAGCCCAGAGCGGGACCGGAGAAGTTGTAAACGCAAACCAGTGCAGTCGGGTTCTTGTCAGCCAGAATGGCGATGGACTCAACGCCGTTCATCTTGGTGGCGTCAACGGTTACCGGAGTCACCGCACCGTTCTCGGCGATTTCAGGTGCCTTCAGGACAATGTCGCCGGACTCGGAAGTCGCGGTGGTGCCGAAAACGGCCTTGATGGCATCGTCAACTTTCTTGGCTTCGAAAGCGGCCTTGTTCCAGTCGGCCAGAACGGCGGAAGGTGTCAGCAGGCCCGCATTTACTGCAACAACGGCAGCACCTGTTGCCAGGGTGCCTTTCAGGAAGGATCTACGCTTCATAGGTAAGACTCCTAATTTTATAGTGTGAAAAATCTGCTATCCGTTACAGAGAATAGATGAATTCGACGACCTTGTCGATCTGATCCTCTGACAGAATCGCATGTCGTCCGAATGGAGGCATCATGCTGTACTTGACTTCAAGCTCCGGCTTGCCCCAGATCTTGTCACGCAGTTTCTGCTTGTCGGGGTAGCGCAGTTTCATGGCGATCAGGGCTGGACCGATGTTGCCAGGCAGGGAGCCGCCCTTGATCATGTGGCAGGCCAGGCAGTTGCCCTTGGAACGGCTGAAGGCGATTTTCTTGCCTTCGGCGATCATCTTGGCCTCATCAGCAGAAGCAGCCTGTGATGCCATGGGCGCCCCCAGCATCGTTGCGGCAACTGCGGTGGCAGCCAGAGCGTGAATCATCTTGTTTTTCATTCTCTCCTCCTAAAGAGTCTTGTGGTTAGTCTTATCGATGTAAGACCACAACTTTTTATGAGCTGGTCTGCTCTTGAAGCATAAGGTTACTCAATCAACCAGTAAACGCAAGCGTTTTCCCATGCAGGGCCATAGCAATCTTTAATGAAGAAATAAAGTTTTGCTTGGGCAGGTTAGGCGCCGGCCAGCAGATCGGTCTGACGCTTGAGCTGGTCATGGCGCAGGCGCTCCTGTCCATGCAGTTGCTCCGGGTCCAGTTCTTTCAACAGGTTATGGGCCTGACGCCAGCGCCCCTTGAGCCAGTTGGCTTCAGCGGCGTAGAGCAGGGCGCGGTTTTTCTGGCCCATGCGGGCCAGCAGGTCGGCGAGGGCATCGGCGTGCAGGGTGCGCAGGGGCGGAGGGTTGTCCTCAAGCGCCCGGTCGAGCAGGTTCATTGCAGCCTGTGGCTGTTTGTCAGACAGTGCTCGCGCCAGTTCGAGACGAATGGCCAGGGTGTCCGGATAGCGTCTGACCAGGGCCGCGGCGATGGAGAGGGCCTTGTGAGGCTGAGTCTGCATGGCGGTCAGCGCACGATTCAGATCCGCCAGCCAGAGTGTGGCCGTGGGGGGGGGAGCCGTGTCCTTCTGTTCCCCTTTGCCTGGCTGGCGGATTCGCTGTTTGATCACGGAGAGGGGAAGCAGTGGCGGTGGGGTGCCGCGAGGGGCGTGTCGGTATTTCAGTGCTTCCAGCCGGTCTTTGGCGGCGGCGAGGCGGTGCTGGCTGACCGGGTGGGTGCGCAGGATTTCCGGTATGTCTTTGATGTTTCGCTCGCTGCGCTGATAGAGCAGCTCGAAAAAGTCTGCCATGGCCTCGGGACGGTAGCCGGCGGCGTACAGCAGTTGCAGCCCCTGTGCGTCGGCTTCGGTTTCGTCACTGCGGCTGTGACTGAGCTGGGCGCGCAGGTTGAGAGCATTGCCGGCATAGAAGACGGCCATGCCTGCCTGAGGGTCCTGCTGGCCGATCAGTAGGGCGGCCAGTACGGTTGCCAAACTCGTGAGGGTGTCCCGATCCGAATGCGCCAGCCGCCGCAGCAGGTGATGCTGGTGAACATGGCCGATTTCGTGGGCGATGACGCCCGCCACCTCATCGGTGGAGTGGGCTGCGAGAATGAGTCCGGTGTGAATGCCGATGACGCCACCGGGACCGGCGAAGGCATTGATCTCGGGGCTGTCGATCAGCAGGAAGGTGACCGGTTCCGGTGTGTCGGCATACTGGGCCAGATACTGGCCGAGGCGGGTCAGCCACTGGTTCAGGATCGGATCTTCGATGACGGCATGTCGGTCGTAGAGGGAGCGCAGAAAGCCGAGGCGGAACAGTTGGCGCTGCTGCGGGGTAAGTTGCTGGCGGGCCTGGCTGCCCAGATCGGGCAGGGCGGCGGGCAGCGGGGGTGCCAGCAGCGCCAGCACCAGCAGGGCGATCAGTGCGATGCGTTCAGAACTCGAACGCATCTTCCGGTTCGCAGTGGATGAGCGGCTTCATGTCCGTTTCGAACAGAGCTTCATGCTCATAGTTGTGCTCTTCCACGCGGGTGATCAGCCAGGTTTCCATCAGCGGGGAGCGGCCGGTGGTGGCAATCATGCGACCACCCAGAGTCAGTTTTTCCAGCATGGCCCGAGGCACCTCGGCACTGCTGCCGGTAAGGATGATGACGTCATACTGCTCGCCGTCCTGCCAGTCACAGGCCCCGTCGCCCACTTCAAAACGAATGTTGTCGTAGTCCTTGAGCTTTTCCCGGGCGCTTTCGGACAGGTCGGCGAAATATTCCACCGTGGTGACCGATTTGGCCAGCTGTGCCAGCAGGGCGGTCATGAAGCCGGAGCCGGTGCCGATTTCCAGCACCTTCTCGCTTTCGTCGATATCCACCGCCTGGAGCATGCGTGCTTCCACCTTGGGTGCCAGCATGATCTGATCGTGGGGAAGAGGCACTTCCAGGTCCATGTAGGCCAGATCCCGGTGTTCTTCCGGTGCGAAAAGGTGGCGCGGGGTGTCCAGAAACAGTTGCAGCACTTTGGGGTCCAGCACATCCCAGGGGCGGATCTGCTGCTCAACCATGTTGAAGCGGGCGCGATCGAAATCCATGAATCGGTCCTTGTGCCATCTGATTAAAATTGAACGGATTATAGCACTGCCTTCCCGAAGCGGATAAGAGGGTTATGATATGCCGCCGGTCCACATCTGGTCCCATCCGCTCAGTGAGCTGCACCGCAACTGCACGCTGGGGCATCCGGAGTCTCCCGCCCGCTGGCAGCTTGTCAATGAACGGTTGCGGTCGGCCCCGTTCGACACTCTCTGGCACCTGCCTGTCCCGGCAGAGGTTCAGGTGGTCGAGCGGGCGCATGCCCGGGGTTATGTGGCGGCGCTGCGCCGGCATGTGCCCGAGTCCGGCTGCCGATCGCTGGATGAGGATACCGGACTGTCGCCCCGCTCGCTGGAGGCGGCGCTGCATGCCTGTGGCGGTGTGGTGGAGGCGGTCGAGCAGGCCGCTGCCGGAAAACTGCGCCGCGCCTTCTGCCTGCATCGCCCGCCCGGGCATCATGCAGAACCGGACCGGCCAATGGGTTTCTGCCTGATCAATCATGTGGCGGTTGCCGCGTTGCATGCCGTTGAGGTGCTGGGTCTGGAAAGGGTGGCGATCGTGGATTTTGACGTCCATCATGGCAATGGCACCGAAACGATGGTGGCCGGTCGTGAGGGCACCCGTTTCTGGTCCAGCTTTCAGCATCCGTTCTATCCATACAGCGGCATCCCGCCGCTGGCCGACAACTGCATCAGTCTGCCGCTGCCGGCCAGGAGCGATGGGGCGGCCTTCCGCTCGGTATGGCGGCCGGCGCTTGAGGAGATCGAACGCTGGGCGCCCCGTCTGATTCTGGTCTCGGCCGGCTTTGATGCCCATGCACGCGACCCATTGGGCGGGCTGGCGCTGCAGCGGGCGGATTTTGCCTGGATGGGGGCGCAGCTGGCCGCTCTGGCCGACACCCATGATGCGCCTGTTGTCTCAGCGCTGGAGGGCGGGTATGACCTGGAGGCGCTGAGTGAAAGTGTGGAGGCCTTTCTGCGGGCACAGCTATAATCTGGTCGAAATGACCCGGACGGCCCCAGGCCGTTCACCATCGCTCGGGGTGCTGCCATCGCCTGTGCGGTGCGCGGCTGAGAGCATACCCGTTGAACCTGACGCCGGTAATGCGGCCGCAGGAAAGCGAGATGAAGCGGGCTACACGCGACATCTTGCGCGCAACATGAGAAGGAGAAACCGATGAGCGCGCTGCTGGAAATACTGGAAAAGAAAAAACAGGCCTATGTGGAGCCCTTTCCCAGCTCCCGCAAGATCTATGTGGAGGGGTCCCGTCCCGACATCCGTGTCGGCATGCGGGAGATCGAGCTGAGTGACACGCCCCTGTCAGATGGCACATTCGAGCCCAATCCGCCGCTGACGGTGTACGACACCTCCGGCCCCTATACGGACCCGGATGCGGACATCGATTTTGAAAAGGGCCTGCCGCCGCTGCGGGCGAAGTGGATTGAAGAGCGGGGTGACACCGAACAGCTGGCGGACTTTTCCTCCGAATATCATCATGTGCGCCTTGAAGACAGAAAGCTGGAGAAGATCCGCTTTCCCAATCTGCGGGCGCCGCGTCGGGCAAAGCCCGGTCAGTGTGTCACCCAGCTGGAATACGCCCGCCGCGGCATCATCACGCCGGAGATGGAGTACATCGCCATTCGCGAGAACTGTCGCCTGCAGGAGATGAAGGCGATGGGGCACATCGTGCGCCAGCATCCGGGGCAGGCACCGTTTGAGATTCCGGAGGAGATTACGCCGGAGTTCGTGCGTCAGGAGGTGGCGGCGGGCCGTGCGGTGATTCCCGCCAATATCAACCACCCGGAAAGCGAGCCGATGATCATCGGGCGCGCCTTCCGCACCAAGGTCAACGCCAATATCGGCAACTCCGCCACCACCTCTTCCATCGAGGAGGAGGTGGAGAAGATGATCTGGGCCACCCGCTGGGGGGCGGATACGGTGATGGACCTGTCCACCGGTCGCAACATTCACGAAACCCGCGAGTGGATCATCCGCAACTCTCCGGTGCCCATCGGCACGGTGCCCATCTATCAGGCGCTGGAGAAGGTCAACGGCATCGCCGAGAACCTGACGTGGGAGATCTTCCGCGACACGCTGATCGAGCAGGCGGAGCAGGGGGTGGACTACTTCACCATCCATGCCGGCGTGCTGCTGCGCTATGTGCCGCTGACGGCCAACCGTCTGACCGGCATCGTCTCACGGGGCGGCTCCATCATGGCCAAGTGGTGTCTCCACCACCACAAGGAAAACTTCCTCTATACCCACTTTGAGGAAATCTGCGAGATCATGAAGGCCTATGACGTCACCTTCTCGCTGGGTGACGGCCTGCGCCCCGGTTCCATCTATGACGCCAACGACGAAGCCCAGTTCGCCGAGCTGCGCACCCTGGGCGAGCTGACGCAGATCGCCTGGAAGCATGGCGTGCAGGTGATGATCGAAGGCCCCGGCCATGTGCCCATGCAGATGATCAGGGAGAACATGGACAAGGAGGTGGAGGCGTGCTTCGAAGCGCCCTTCTACACCCTGGGGCCGCTGACCACCGACGTGGCGCCCGGCTATGACCACATCACTTCCGCCATCGGCGCGGCGCAGATCGGCTGGTATGGCACCGCCATGCTCTGCTATGTGACACCCAAGGAGCATCTGGGGCTGCCCAACCGGGACGATGTAAAGGAGGGATTGATCGCCTACAAGATCGCCGCCCACGCCGCCGATCTGGCCAAGGGCTTCCCGGGCGCGCAGATCCGCGACAATGCCATGTCCAAGGCGCGCTTCGAATTCCGCTGGTATGACCAGTTCAACATCGGCTTCGATCCGGATCGGGCGCGGGAATACCATGATGAAACCCTGCCGCGGGAGTCGGCCAAGGTGGCTCACTTCTGTTCCATGTGCGGGCCCAAGTTCTGTTCCATGAAGATTACCCAGGACATTCGCGACTATGCGGCCGAGCAGGGCTTCAAGGATCTGGGCGTGGCCGTGGAAGTGGGCATGAAGGCCCAGGCGGAAAAGTTCCGCGAGCAGGGCGGCGAGCTCTATCTGAAGAAGTAGGCCGTCTGTGCCGTGATGCCTGTCACACGCCCGGCCATGCCGGGCGTGTGCGTTTTGGCATAAAATACCGCGATTCACCTGTATCTTGGAGAGGGTTCCCATGCCTGTGATCACCCTGCCTGACGGCAGCAAACGCGAATACGACCATCCCGTTTCCGCGCTGGATGTGGCCCGTGATATCGGTCCTGGCCTGGCCAAGGCTACCGTATGCGCCCGGGTCAACGGCCAGCTGCGCGATGCCACCGACCTGATCGACGAGGACGCCGAGCTGGAAATCGTCACCCTCAAGGACGAGGACGGCGTGCATGTGATGCGCCACTCCTGCGCCCATCTGCTGGGGCATGCCATCAAACAGCTCTATCCCGAGGTGAAGATGGCCATCGGCCCGGTGATTGAAAATGGCTTCTACTATGACGTGGATGCCCCCTTCAGTCTGACGCCGGACGATCTGGAAAAGATCGAGCAGCGCATGAAGGAGCTGGCCAAGACCGACTACGCCGTGGTCAAGAAGATGACGCCACGGCAGGAGGCCATCGACATCTTCACCGCCCGGGGCGAGGACTACAAGCTGGAGCTGATCGAGGACATGCCGGAGGAGACCGAGTTCGGTCTCTACTACCATCAGGAGTATGTGGACATGTGCCGCGGTCCGCACGTGCCGCGCATAGGGCTGTGCAAGCATTTCAAGCTCACGTCTCTTGCGGGCGCCTACTGGCGCGGTGACAGCAACAACAAGATGCTGCAGCGCATCTATGGGGTGGCCTTCCCCACCAAGGAGGGGCTGAAGGCGCATCTGAAGATGCTGGAAGAGGCGGAAAAGCGCGATCACCGCAAGCTGGGCCGCCAGCTGGATCTGTTCCATGTGGAAGACATCGCTCCGGGCATGGCCTTCTGGCATCCCAAGGGCACCGTGCTGTTCAACACGGTGCAGGACTACATGCGCGAGCAGCTGCGCACAAGCGGTTACGAGGAGATCCGCACGCCGCTGATCATGGACCGCAGTCTGTGGGAGAAGTCCGGTCACTGGGACAAGTTCAAGGACAACATGTTCACCACCGAGACGGAGAACCGCGACTATGCGGTCAAGCCCATGAACTGCCCGGGCCACATTCAGGTGTACAAGCGCAAACTGCACTCCTACCGCGATCTTCCCATCCGGCTAGCGGAGTTCGGGCTGGTGCACCGCAACGAGGCCTCCGGCACCCTGCACGGGCTGATGCGGGTGCGCAGCTTCACCCAGGACGATGCCCACATCTTCTGCACAGAGGATCAGATCAAGGACGAAGTGCAGGGCTGTATCGATCTGGTCTATCGCACCTATGCCGACTTCGGCTTCGACAATATCGAGGTCAAGCTCTCCACCCGGCCGGAGCAGCGTGTGGGCTCCGATGAAATCTGGGACAGGGCGGAGGCGGCGCTGGAACAGTGCCTGAAGGATGCCGGTCTGGACTATGAGCTGCAGCCGGGAGAGGGGGCCTTCTACGGGCCCAAGATCGAATTCTCGCTGCGCGACTGCATCGGCCGGGTGTGGCAGTGCGGCACCATCCAGCTGGACTTCTCCATGCCGGTGCGGCTTGAGGCCACCTATGTGGGGGCGGACAACGAACGCCACTACCCGGTGATGATCCACCGCGCCATTCTCGGCTCGCTGGAGCGTTTCGTCGGCATTCTCATCGAGCACTACGAGGGCCGTTTCCCGGCCTGGCTGGCGCCGGTGCAGGTGGTGGTGGCCGCCATCGGCGAAGGGCAGGCGGACTATGCCGGGCAGGTGGCGGATCGGCTCGTAAAACAAGGATTTAGAGCCGAGACGGACTTGCGCAACGAGAAGATTGGCTTTAAAATCCGCGAGCACACTTTGCAGCGCGTGCCCTACATCCTTGTCGTAGGTGACAAGGAGGTGGAAAGCGGCAGCGTCAACGTGCGCACCCGCGAAGGCGACACCCTCGGCACCATGCCGGTGGAGGCCTTCATCGAGCGGCTGTCGCAGGACGTGGCCCGGCTGGGGCGCGTGCAGGCCTGAATCTGCCCGCCGGATGGCGGGTTTTTGCATCACTGAACGGAGGAACAAGCCATCGCTGTCAGACGAGGACGTGGCAGGCCGCCACAAAAGGAAAATCTTCGCAAAGAGCGCATCAATGATGAAATCACCGCGCCGGAAGTCCGCCTGATCGATCAGGACGGCGAGCAGAAGGGGGTCGTCTCCCTCGAGCAGGCGCGCGAAATGGCACAGGAGGCGGGTCTTGACCTGGTGGAGATCGCGCCTCAGGCGGAACCGCCGGTGTGCCGCATCATGGATTACGGCAAGTTCCTCTACCAGAAGCAGAAGAAGCAGCAGGAAGCCCGCAAGAAGGCCAAGCAGGTTCAGGTCAAGGAAGTGAAGTTCCGCCCGGGAACCGAGGAAGGGGACTATCAGGTAAAACTTCGCAACCTGAAGCGTTTCCTGGAAAAGGGCGATCGGGTCAAGGTGACCATCTGGTTCAGAGGTCGCGAACTGGCCCATAAGGAACTGGGACTGCGCATGCTCGAACGCGTCCAGCAGGACGTGGAGGAGCTGGGCACCGTCGAGCAGATGCCGAAGATGGAAGGTCGGCAGATGCACATGATGGTCGTTCCCAAAAAGTAAGGAAAGGCGCCACGGCGCACTTCCGGCAGCCGCAAGGCTGACTGGAGCAGCTCTCCTCGGTGCTGCACAGAAAGAGAAAGGCCGCAGTGATGCGGCATGAGTCCAAACCCGTCGGCATGGGGATGCCGGCCCAATGCGGAGTATCGAAAGATGCCTAAGATCAAGACCAACCGGGGCGCGGCCAAGCGCTTCAAGAAGACTGCAAGCGGGCGCTTCAAGCGCAAGCAATCCCACCTGCGTCACATCCTGACCAAGAAGTCCCCCAAGCGCAAGCGTCAGCTGCGCAAGATGACACTCGTGCACAAGCACGATGAGGGACTGGTCAAGCAGATGCTGCCGTACGTGTAAGGAGGGATTGTCATGGCACGAGTCAAAAGGGGCGTGATCGCACGCCGTCGTCACAAGAAGATTCTCAAGCAGGCCAAGGGCTACTACGGCGCACGCCGCAAGGTGTTCCGCGTCGCCCGTCAGGCGGTGTTCAAGGCTGGCCAGTATGCCTACCGTGACCGCCGTCAGCGCAAGCGTCAGTTCCGCCGTCTGTGGATTGCGCGCATCAACGCCGCAGCCCGCAGCAACGGCCTGACCTACAGCCGTTTCATCAACGGCCTGTCCAAGGCGGGCATCGCGCTGGATCGCAAGGTGCTGGCCGACATGGCGGTCAACGACAAGGCGGCGTTCGCTGCAATGGTGGAGAAGGCCAAGGCCGCTCTGGCAGCCTGAGGCTTTTCCGCCGCGATGAAAAAACGGGCCCCGTGCCCGTTTTTTTATGCAGAAAACAAAATAAAATCATTAGCTTACGCGCATCTTGTGCGCTAAAATGATTCGCTTTCCATCCTCAGCAGAAGAGACAGTCCATGCAGGAGAGGCTTGAACAACTGGTGGAGGAGGCGCGTCAGGCGCTCTCCTCCGTCGAGCAGCTGGCTGATCTGGATCAGCTGCGGGTGCGCTTTCTGGGCAAGAAGGGTGCACTGACCGAGATGATGAAGCAGCTGGGCGGCATGGCGCCGGAGGAGCGTCCCAAAGCCGGCCAGCTGATCAATCAGGCCAAGCAGACGGTACAGGCGCTGATCAACGACAAGAAGGCCGCGCTGGAGGAGGCCCGGCTGGCCGCCAAGCTGCAGGCCGAGGCGGTGGATGTGACCCTGCCGGGGCGCAATGTGGACATCGGTGGGCCCCATCCGGTCAGCCGCACCCTCGCGCGCATCGAGCGCCTGTTCGCCCAGGCCGGCTTCACCGTTGCACAGGGGCCGGAGATCGAGGATGACTGGCACAACTTCGAGGCGCTCAACATTCCGCCCACCCATCCGGCGCGTGCCATGCACGACACCTTCTATATCAACGACAGTGACGTGCTGCGCACCCATACCTCCGGCGTGCAGATCCGGGTCATGGAAGGACAGCAGCCGCCCATTCGCATCATCGCGCCCGGGCGGGTCTATCGCTGCGACTCCGACCAGACCCACACCCCCATGTTCCACCAGGTGGAAGGACTGGTGGTGGAGGAAAATGCCAGCTTCGCCCAGCTCAAGACGCTGATCATCGATTTTCTGCGCCGCTTCTTCGAAGATGAGAACCTCAAGGTGCGCTTCCGTCCCTCCTATTTCCCCTTCACGGAGCCATCGGCTGAAGTGGACATCGCCACAGACCTGTTCGGCGACGGGCGCTGGATGGAAGTGCTCGGCTGCGGCATGGTGCACCCCAACGTGCTGCGCAACGTGGGCATCGACCCGGAGCGTTACCGGGGCTTCGCCTTCGGTCTGGGCGTGGAGCGGCTGACCATGCTGCGCTACGGCGTGGACGATCTGCGCCTGTTCTTCGAAAACGACCTGCGTTTCCTGCAGCAGTTCAAGTAAACGGATCTCACAAGCGATGAAGACAAGCAGACACTGGCTCGAACAATGGACCCGCCCGGCCTGGACGGATGAGGAGATGAGCGAGGCGCTCAGTCTGGCCGGGCTGGAAGTGGACGGCGTGGAACCGGCGGCACCGCCGTTCTCCGGCGTGGTGGTGGGACAGGTGCTGACCGTGGAGAAGCACCTGGACGCGGACAAGCTCAATGTCACTACCGTGGATGTGGGCGGTGAGGAACCGCTGCAGATAGTCTGCGGCGCGCGCAACGTGCGGCCCGGCATGAAGGCGCCCTGTGCCACTGTGGGCGCCGTGCTGCCCGGCGGCTTCAAGATCAAGAAGGCCAAACTGCGCGGTGTGCCCTCCTTCGGCATGCTCTGCTCCGCCAGCGAGCTGGGGCTGGCGGAATCTTCCGACGGTCTGATGGAACTGCCGGCGGACGCACCGGTGGGGGAGGATGTGCGCGTCTACCTGGATCTGGACGATCCCGTATTCGACATTGACCTGACGCCCAACCGCAGCGACTGCCTCAGCCACGAGGGCATGGCGCGCGAGGTGGCGGCGCTCACCGGCGGTGACTATGCCGCGCCCTACACGCTGGTTGAACCGCAGGCAGCCTTCCGCACCGAACAGGCGGTGCGCGTGTCCGCACCGGAGGCCTGCCCGCGCTATCTGGGCTGCGAGGTGCGTGGCTTCAACGCCGGCGTGGAAACACCCCTGTGGATGCAGGAGCGCCTGCGCCGCTGCGGCGTGCGCCCCATCAGTCTGGTGGTGGACATCACCAACTATGTGCTGCTGGAGCTGGGCCAGCCCATGCACGCCTTCGACGCCGACCGCCTGCAGGGTGCGATCGAAGTGCGCATGGCCCGCGAGGGAGAACAGCTCACCACCCTGGACGGGGAGACGCGTAGGCTGAAAGCCGACACCTTGGTGATCGCCGACGACTCCGGCCCCATTGCGCTGGCCGGCATCATGGGGGGTGAGGCGACGGCCGTGAGTGACGCCACCACACGCATTTTCTTCGAGGCGGCCCATTTCAAACCGGAGGTGATTGCCGGCAAGGCCCGCCAGTACGGCCTGCACACCGACTCCTCCCATCGCTTCGAGCGGGGCGTGGACCCGGAACTGCCGCGCAAGGCACTGCTGCGGGCGGTGGACCTGCTGCTGACACTGGCCGGCGGCGAGGCCGGCGACATCGTGGCGGTGGAGGCGCCGGAACACCTGCCGGCCCGCCCCGTGATCACGCTGCGTCAGGAGAAGATCGAACAGGTGCTGGGCATGGTCTTCCCGACCGAGCAGGTGGAAACCCTGCTGGCACGACTGCATTTCGACATTCAGCGGCTGGAGCCGGGACTGTGGCAGGTGACGCCGCCCAGCTGGCGCTTCGATATCGGTATTGAGGAAGACCTGATCGAAGAGCTGGCCGGCCTTTACGGATACAACCGCCTGCCGGAGTCGGCGGTGCATGCGCCCATGCAGCTGGGCGAGCTGCCGGAGACGGAGCTGGATCAGGCCAAACTGCACGAGGCACTCATTCAGCGCGGCTATCACGAGGTCATCACCTACAGCTTCATTCCGGAAGAGGAGGCGCAGCTGTTCGCGCTGGATCAGCAGACCGTGGCGCTGGCCAACCCGCTCTCCGAGGAGCTGGCGGTGATGCGTCCGTCGCTGATGCCCGGCCTGCTGCGCACCGTGGCCCACAACCAGAAGCGTCAGCAGCTGCGGGTGCGCGTGTTTGAGTCCGGCGCGGTGTTCGAGCGGGGCGAGGACGGCTATGTGCAGGCGCAGCGCATCGGCGGCGCCATTTTCGGCAGCCGCGCGCCCCTGCACTGGGACACGCCGGTGGAGACGGTGGATTTCTTCGATATCAAGGGCGACGTGGAGGCGCTGCTGGCCGCCGCCGAGGTGGCGGCCACCTTCGAGCCCGCCAGCCACCCGGTGCTCCATCCGGGCCAGTCCGCCTGGGTGAAGCACGACGGCGAGATCATCGGCTGGGTGGGACAGCTGCACCCGCAGCTGTACCGACGCTGGAAGCTGGCACAGCCGGTCTATCTGTTCGAACTGGCGCTGCCGCCGCTTTTGAAGGCCCGTCTGCCGCAGATGCAGCCGGTGTCCCGCTTCCCGGAAGTGCAGCGGGATCTGGCCTTCGTGCTCGACCGCAAGGTGCCGGCCGCTTCTCTGCAGCAGGTGATCGAGCGTGTGGACAGCCCCATTCTGCGTGAGGTGCGTCTGTTCGACCTGTATGCGGGCGAAGGTCTGCCGGAGGACAAGAAGAGCCTGGCGGTCAAGCTGCGCTTCGGCAGTCTGGAGCACACCCTCTCCGACGAGGAGGTGGATGCCACCGTCGAAGCCGTGGTGCAGGCGGTGGCCGCCGAGCTGGGCGGGCAGCTGCGTCAGTAAGGAGCGGAAGATGAGCGACAAGACCCTCACCAAGGCCGATCTGGCCGAAACCCTGAGCGAGACCTTCGGCTTCAACAAGCGCGAGTCCAAGCTGCTGGTGGACGCCTTCTTCGAGGAGATTCGCGACACCCTCGCCAGCGGGGAGCAGGTCAAGCTCTCCGGCTTCGGCAACTTCGAGCTGCGCGACAAGAACCCCCGTCCGGGGCGCAACCCGCGCACCGGCGAGGAGGTGCCGATCGAAGCCCGCCGCGTGGTAACATTCAAGCCGGGACAGAAACTCAAGACCCGGGTGGACAACCATGGCCGTCATTCAGGTTGAGAACTGGACGCTGGAGCTGCCGGACAAGAAGTACTTCACCATCGGCGAAGTGGCGCGGCTGTGCGGCCTGAAGGCTCACGTGCTGCGCTACTGGGAGAAGGAGTTTCCCATGCTGCGCCCGGCCAAGCGCAGCGGCCGCCGCTACTACCAGCACAAGGACATCCGCCTGGTGATGGAGATCAAGCACCTGCTGCACGAGCAGGGCTTCACCATCGACGGCGCCGTGCGTCGTCTCGCCCGCCGCCACCGGGACGTCTCCGCCCTCAAGGTGGAAGACGGTCCGCTGCGCCAGCTGCAGGACGCCCATCGGGCCCTGCGGGAATACATGGCGTGGCTGGAGACGCAAAACCCTGTATAATGGGCGTCGCCGTTTCCGACGGCGTTTCAATGCGGTGATCTGTTCGTCCCCTCGCGACACGCGCCCGGGAACCCCGCCAGGTCCGGAAGGAAGCAACGGTACCGGGTCTGCGTGGGCGCCGAGGTTCCGGCGGGCAGGTCGCCACCCATCCTGCCGCATCCTGATAGAATAGCCTCTCGTTTTCTCAGGTTCGAATACCCATGCAGATACTGGCGCTGGCGCGCAAATGGCGTCCCCGGAACTTCTCCCAGCTGGTGGGGCAGACCCACGTGGTCGAGGCGCTGACCCATGCGCTGGCGCAGCAGCGGCTACACCACGCCTATCTGTTCTCCGGCACCCGTGGCGTAGGCAAGACCACCCTGGGGCGGGTGTTTGCCAAGGCGCTCAACTGCGAGCAGGGCATCACCCCGGAGCCCTGCGGCGAATGTGACGCCTGTCGCGCCATTGACGAAGGCCGATTCGTCGATCTGATCGAAATCGACGCCGCCTCGCGCACCAAGGTGGAAGACACCCGCGAGCTGCTGGACAACGTCCAGTATCTGCCGGCACAGGGCCGTTTCAAGATCTACCTGATCGACGAAGTGCACATGCTCTCCCAGAGCAGCTTCAATGCGCTGCTCAAGACGCTGGAAGAGCCGCCGGAACACGTCAAGTTCATCCTCGCTACCACCGAGCCGCACAAGCTGCCCATCACCGTGCTCTCACGCTGCCTCAAGTTCAACCTGCAGCGGCTGCAGCCGGCGCTGATCGCCGAACACCTGCGGCGGGTGGCCGAGGCGGAAGGCTTCACCATCACCGACGGTGCCCTTCACCTGCTGGCCCACCATGCCGACGGCTCCGTACGCGACGCCCTCAGTCTGCTGGATCAGGCGGTGGTGCAGGGCAGCGGCCAGGTGGATGAGGCCACCGTGCGTGACATGCTCGGGCTGGCCTCCGAAGCGGCATTGACGGCGCTGCTGGAGGCCCTGGCCGACCGGGATGCCCAAGCCCTGGCCGACGTGCTTGCCCAACTGGCGCAGGAAGGCGCCGACTATCCGCTGCTGCTGGAGGCGCTCGCCGAACAGTTCCACCGCATGGCCCTGCTGCAGCTGCTGGGTAGCGCCGCACCCGATCAGGACATCTCCCTGGCGGACACCTTCGCCCGCCGCTTTGACCCGGTGCGGGTGCAGCAGTGCTACCAGACCGCGCTGCTGGGACAGAAGGAGCTGCAGTGGGCGCCCAGCGCCCGGGTCGCCTTCGAAATGGCGGCCATGCGCATGCTCGCCTTCGAGCCGCTCACCTCCGCGAAAAAACCGGCCCCACAGTTCGAAAAAACGCCCACGCAGGCGCAAAATGCGCCTCAATCCGGAAAAAAACCGGCCGCGCCGCCTGCGGCCGAGCCGGCATCCGGCAAAAATGGGGGAGGCCCCGTCTCCGAACCGCCGCTGGACACCGCGCCGCTGGTGGAAGCCCCCACCGGCGAAGCGGCCCTTGCGGGCGAGGCCAAGCAGAGCGTCTTCAGCCAGCTGCGCGCCCGGATACAGGGAGGTGCCACGCCGGGAAAGCCCACGCCGCCGACTCAGGCGGCGAGTCAGACTGACCGGAACGCTAGCGCACGGCCCGCCGATGCTTCGACGTCTCCCGTAGCGCCGGACATGGCCGTCCCGTCCACCGCCGAGACAACCGTGTCTGCCGGCAGGGACGTCGTTCCGCCGCCGGCAGACGACCTGCCACCCTGGGAGACCGAACCGCTGCCTGTGGCGGCTCCGCAGACCACCGAAGGGTCGCAGAACCCGAAAAACCCCGCCTGGGACGGCGAAATGCCCGTCGCATCGGCGGCGGACGAGGCGGCACCCGGCAAAAATGGGGGAGGCCCCGTCTCCGAACCGGCCGAGCCGCCTGTGGGGGCGGGTGCAGCGGGTAAGGCTGACACAGCCGAAGCAAAATCTGATGTGGAAGTGCCGGATGTCGCGCAATCCCTGCAAAATGCCTCCCTTGGCGGCGAAATGCCCGTCGTGCCGGCGGCGGATGCGGCGGCACCCGGCAAAAATGGGGGAGACCCCGTCTCCGGGCTTTCCGCTGCACCGGGACAGGCGGCGCATGCCGATGTACAGCCGGCAGCCGTTGCCGCAGAGGAGGCACGGCCGGACACGGACGCAGGCTGGTTGTCGCCTGAAGCGTGGCTGGCGCAGATCGATGAGCTCGGTCTGGAAGGGCTGACCCGCGAGCTGGCGCTCAACTGCGTGGCGGACCACCATGGGGCGCGCTGGCAGGTGGCGGTGGCGCCGGGCAGTGAACATCTGTGGGCGCAGCGGGGCGCGGCGCTGGTGAAGGCACTGGGACAGGCCGAGCAGGTGAGCTGGCCGCAGGGGGCCTGCACACCGGCCACCTGGCTGCGTGAGGAAGCCGAGCGGCGCCGGGCCGAGCTCAAGGCGGCCTTCGTCAGTGATCCTGTGGTGCAGGCATTGCGGCAGCGCTTTGATGCGCGCATTATCGAATCATCCATCCAACCGAGTGACAACAGGGAGTAGCAACATGTTCGGAGGTGGCAAGGCGGGTCTGGCCGGCCTGATGAAACAGGCGCAGGAGATCCAGAACAAGATGAAGGAAGCGCAGGAGGCCATCGCTTCCATGGAGGTGACCGGTGAGGCCGGCGGCGGACTGGTGAAGGTGACCATGACCGGCAAGCACGAGCTGGTGCGTGTGGACATCGATGACAGCATCATGGACGACCGTGAGATGGTGGAGGATCTGGTGGTGGCCGCCGTCAACAGTGCCGTGCGCAAGGTGGAGGAAGAGACCCAGCGGCGCATGAGCGAGGTCACCGGCGGTCTCAATCTGCCCGGCGGCATGCAGTTTCCGTTCTGATGCGCGCGCCTGCTCTCGACCGGCTCATCGAGGCCTTTCAGGTACTGCCCGGCGTGGGGCGCAAGAGCGCCCAGCGCATGGCCTATCACCTGCTGGAGCGGGCCCGGCCCGAGGGGCAGGCGCTGGCCGAGGCACTGGCCGCGGCGCTGGACAGCGTGCGTCACTGCGAGCGCTGCCGCAACTTTTCCGAGGCGAAACTGTGCCCCGTCTGCGCCAGCGACCGGCGCGATCCGCGGCGCATCTGCGTGGTGGAATCGCCCAGCGATATCGAGGTGATCGAACAGACCGGCGTGTTCGACGGGCGCTATTTCGTGCTCATGGGACACCTGTCACCCATCGATGGCATCGGCCCGGAACAGCTGGGGCTGGATTTGCTGGCCCGTCAGCTGGCCGAAGGCGGGGTGGAGGAGCTGATTCTCGCCCTCAACGCCACCGTGGAGGGGGAGGCGACCGCCTGGTATCTGCAGCAGCTGGCCGATGAGCATGGCGTGACCGTCACACGGCTGGCGCAGGGCGTGCCCTTCGGCGCCGAGCTGGAGTATCTGGACGCCCAGACGCTGGCGCAGGCGTTTCAGCTGCGCCGCAAGGTGGAGTGATGGACTTCGAGACGCTCAGGGCCAGTCGCTACTGGGAGACCACGCCGCTGGAGGAGATGAACAGGGCGCAGTGGGAGGCTCTGTGCGACGGCTGCGCCCTGTGCTGTCTGGTCAAGCTGGAGTGCGAGGACACCGGCGAGGTGGACTATACCCGGGTGATCTGTCCGTGGTCCGATCCCGGGACGGGGCGCTGCACCGACTACCCCAACCGCCATGTGAACGTGCCCGAGTGCGTGCCGCTGACGCTGGAGCGGGTGCGGGAATTCCACTGGCTGCCGCCGACCTGCGCCTACCGTCTACTGCATGAGGGCAGGCCGCTGCCCGACTGGCATCCGCTCATCTCCGGCCGGCCGGAGAGCGTGCACGAGGCGGGTATCGGCGTGGGCAATTACGATCCCGTGCCGCTGACGGCGGAGATCGATCTGGAAGATTTCATCATCGAATTGAAGCGCCACACCGGCTGAACGCCGGCGGGGGTCACTCCACGTTCAGAGGCGGCGCCCGGTAGCTGTAGGGCCGCTCCAGCGACAGGCGGGCGGTCTCTTTCTTCAGCGCGCGGATTTCGGCGCGCATCTTCTCCTGCTGGCTCTGCAGCGAGCGGATCTGACGGGTCAGCTGTTCGATGGCGCGGCGCAGGGCGGCGATGTTCTCCGTGCCCTTGGAGGCGGCAGCCGGTCTGGCGACCGTGGCCTGCTGGCGCAGCTTCCACAGAGCGGCGCGGATGATCTTGAGCTGTTTGCTCTGTTCTGCCACCAGTCGCCGCACCTCATTGAGCTGGCGGACCAGTTCGGGTGAGGCCTCACCGTGTGTCGCGGGCATGGTGTGCACGCCGTGCATGGTCTGCTGGCGGGCCAGCAACTGCTGCAGCTGGGCCTTCAGCTGATCCAGCTGTGTGGTCAGCGGCGTCAGGTCCACCGTTGCAGTCGGGGCGGCCGCTGTCGGGGAAGTATGGCTCGGCGCACCATGGGATGGGGCCGCGGGATGAGCCGGGGCATGTCCGGGCTCCGGGCCGTGGGGCGTGCCCGTGTCGTGGGCTGTTGTGGCGGGCGCGTGCGTTTCGGCCGGTGCATGGCCGCCATGGCCGGCAGGCGCTTCCGTTCCGGGCGGCAGAATGCGCACCGGCGTCATGCTGGCCTGATGGGATGACGCCGGCCCCATTTTCTTCAGATCCCGTTGCAGGGCTTCCACCACGGCGGCCAGCTCGTCGATCTTGAGCTGAATCTTCTGGTTCTGCAGGTTGAGCTGGGTCTGCAGCAGGTCAAGCATGTCGGCCTTGACCGACTCGCCCTGTTTTTTCAGCTGCCACAGAATCCAGGCGCCGCCGCC
>JALVTA010000127.1 GCA_027036095.1 Thiotrichales bacterium
CGCACGGCCCGTGCACGCAACCAGCCGCGCCGCTGGATCATGAGCGACGACACACTGATGGCGCTGGCACGCCGCCCCGCCGCCTCACTGGAGAAGCTGCGCAATGTGCCCGGCCTGTCGGCACCCCAGTGGCGGGAACATGGAGAGGCGATCATGCAGGTGCTGGATGAGACCTTTGCCGCCGCGGACTGGCGCAAGGAAAACAGCCCGCGTCTGCGCCCACAGCCGCAGGAAGAGCCGCTGCTGTCACTGGCCCGGGCGGTGATTCAGCAGCAGGCGCTGGATTTCCACATCCGTCCGGGCGCCTTCGACACCCATACGCTGCTCGAATGGTTGCGTCATCGTCAGGGACCGCTCGGGCGCGGCTGGCGCCGGCTACTGCTGGGTGAGCCGCTGGCGCGGATTCAGTCCGGCACGCCCCTGAGCTATCGAGAGGCGAAACTTGAGGTTCCCCATGCTCCGATCTTCCGTGACTAATGTGCTCTACGCCCAGGCGGGTGGCGTCTCGGCCGTCATCAACACCTCGCTGGCCGCTGTGATTGAGACGGTGCGGGCTTTTCCCGACCGTTTCGGCCGACTGTATGGCGCTCGCAACGGCATTCTCGGCGTACTGCATGAAGATCTGGTGGACCTGACAGACACCGGTACCGAGACGCTGGAACGCTTGCAACACCTGCCCGGCGGCGCCCTGCAGGCGTGCCGTTTCGATCTGGACCCGCTGGAGGCCAACCCCGCCCAGTACGAACGGGTCTATCAGGTGCTCAAGGCGCACGATATCGGCGTGTTTCTCTACAACGGGGGCAACGGTTCCATGCTTACCGCCCGCAAGGTGGCGGACTATTGCGCCCGGCGGGGCCACGCCCTTCAGGTCATCGGCATTCCCAAAACCATCGATAACGACCTTGACCTGAGCCATGCCGCACCCGGCTATGGTTCCGCCGCCAAGTTCTTCGCCACCAGCCTGCTGGAAGCCGTGCTGGATCTGCGCGCCATGTATCCCACCTCCACCAGAGTGTTTCTGATGGAAGCCATGGGACGCCATACCGGCTGGATCGCACTTTCCGGCAGCCTGATCTTAGACCAGCTGCCGGATACACCGCTGCTGACCCTGTTTGCCGAGCGCCCCTTCGACTATGCCGCCTTCCTGCCGCGTGTACGCGAGGCCATCGACCGGCACGGTTACTGCGTCATTGTGGTGTCCGAAGGCATCCGCACACCGGAAGGTGACTTCTTCGCCGTGGCACGCTGCAACTCGCAGCATGTCGGCTGGAGCCAGATGGGCGGTGCTGCCATGAAGCTGGCCGACTGGCTCAGGCGGGATCTGGACACCAAAATCCACGCCGCCGTGCCCGACTATCTGCAGCGCAGCGCAGCCCACTTGGTCAGCCTCACCGACTGGGAGATGGCTTTCGAGGTGGGGCGCGTCGCAGTGGAAGCAGCCGCTGCAGGCCACAACGGCGTGCTGCCGGTCATCCGCAAGATCAGTGATGAACCCTTCGAATGGGAGACGAGTCTGATCGAGATCGAAACGGTGGCGGATCTGGAACGGCCGGTGCCGGACGACTTCATCACGCTGGAAGGCTATCACGCCACATCGAAGGCGCTGGACTACCTGCGCCCGCTGGTGGCCGGCGAACGCCCTGTGCCGTGGCACCACGGCCTGCCGGACCTCAGGCCGGTCACCTTCCCACCCGTGGCGAAAAAACTGCCCGGCTGGTCAGAGTGAGCGGCCGATCAAGCTTCATCATTTTTACCTGATCGCCCGGCAAGCCAGCGTTTCAGAGAGCGCTGGCTCTCTCCCGAAGGCTTGCCGGCAAGCAGGTTTTCCACGCTGATGTCCTCATCAAGCGCTTCCCAATGGATACCATGGCCGCCGCCAATGAGCCGCCAATGATTCCTTTCTTCCGGGGTCGCATGCATCAGACGCGGATACCAAACAAGTGGAACTGACAAAGTGCGACCATCACTCAGATCGACACTCAAGGCCTCTTCCGAAACGCTGACGTTTTCAATGCTTGGCACTTCCAGTTCAATGGCCAAAGTAGTCATGCCATGCCTCCAACAGGACAGACTGATTTTCCAGGACCAGCTTCAGAATCCTGGTCATTTCGGTACGACTGAACCCACCGCTCATCTGCAATCTAACAGGGTCCAACCACACCTTGGCAATTTTTTCGTCACGTTCGATATGAACATGAGGTGGCTCGCCGCCATCTCCTGCGTAAAAGAAGAAACGGTATGGCCCGATTCTGAGAACAGTCGGCATCGATGAAATCATCCTGACCCTGTTTGCAACATTATCTCGCAATCACAAGCCTTGACTGACAAGCGACCACATCGGCAGGGTGATGAAGGCCGCCAGCACACCCCAACCCACCATGGCCGCCGCCAGCCGGGGCTGGAGGTTGTGGCTGGCCGCCACCGCACCGGCGGTGATCATGGTGGGCATGGCCGCCTCCAGCAGCGCCGTACGCGCCGGCAGGCCGCGCATCTCCAGCAGCTGAATCAGCCACAGAGCCAGCAGGGGCATCAACCCCATCTTGAGCGCCATGCCGACGGCAAAGGGCTGTCCCAGCCCCTGCGGCAGGCGCAGTTTCAACTGCAGCCCCACCGCCACCATGGCCACCGGCACCAGGGTGTCGGCCAGACGGACCAGATTGCTCTCCAGCCAGTCGGGCCGGGGCAGCGTCCAGGTGGCGAAAGTGACCAGTGCGGCGATCATGGGCGGAAAGGTGAACATCCTGTGCAGCACGCGCCGCCAGCTGAATTGGCCGTCCCCCGCATAGAAGGCGGCTACGAAAGGCAGATAGAGCACCACCGCCAGAAAGGAGCCGGCCTGATCATACACCAGCGCATAGGGAATGCTGGCCTCCCCCAGCAGTGCCTCCAGCATGGGAATCCCCAGAAAGGACGTATTGCCCAACGGCGCCAGCATCAGCAGTGCGCCGACGGTATTGCGGGACCAGCCGAACAGCCGCCCCAGCCACAGCACCAGAGCGGCGGTAAAAGCCAGCAGCGTCCAGGGCACCACTACCAGCCCCAGCAGGTCGGCGGAAAACTGAATCTGAGGCAGATAGTGGAGAATGACCGCCGGCAGCGCCACCCAGATGACCCAGGCATTGAGCACCTCCGGCGCGGCATGAAACACGTGCGCCCGCTGCAGCAGCAGGCCGATCAGCACACATAGCGCCACCAGCGTCAAGTTTTCCATGAAAGTGGTTCCCTTGTCTACCGGTCCTGTGGTTTCTGCCCCATCCAATTACAAAAAAGCCGCCCGGAGGCGGCCTGTTCTGCGTCGGTTCACGGACTATTTGCGCTTTTTGGGCGCAATCAGATCCGTGATGGTGCCCTCGGCCATCTCGGCGGCGAAGGCGAAGGTTTCCGACAGGGTCGGGTGCGGATGGATGGTCAGGCCGATATCCTGCATGTCCGCGCCCATTTCGATGGCCAGCATGGCCTCGGCGATCAGCTCGCCGGCGTTGGGGCCGACCATGCCGCAGCCGAGAATGCGGTGGGTTTTGGCGTCAAACAGAGCCTTGGTCATGCCCTCGTCACGCCCCAGGCTCAGGCTGCGGCCGGACGCCGCCCACGGGAAGACGCCCTTTTCATACTCGATGCCTTCGGCCTTGAGCTCTTCTTCCGTCTTGCCGGCCCAGGCCACTTCCGGATCAGTATAGGCCACGGAAGGAATGCCCATGGGCGTGAAGGCGGACGGCAGACCACAGATGACCTCGGCCGCCACCTTGCCTTCATGCACTGCCTTGTGGGCCAGCATGGGCTGGCCGACGATGTCGCCGATGGCGTAGATATGTGGCACGTTGGTGCGCTGACGCTCGTCCACCGGAATGAAGCCGCGCTCATCCACGAACACGCCCGCCTTGTCGGCATCGATGAGCTGTCCGTTGGGGGCGCGCCCCACCGCCACCAGAATACGGTCGAAGCTGTCGGTTTCCGGCACGTCCTTGCCCTCGAAGCTGACCACCAGACCATCGGCGGTGGCCTCCACGTTGGTCACCTTCGCATTGAGATAGACGTTCTCATAGCGTTCCCTGATGCGCTTGAGCAGCGGGCGGGTAATGTCCCTGTCGGCACCGGGAATGATGGTGTCACCCAGCTCCACCACGGTGATCTTTGCGCCCAGGCTGTCGTATACCTGCGCCATCTCGAGGCCGATGATGCCGCCACCGATGACCAGCATGCGCCCGGGCACTTCCGGCAGCTCGAGCGCATCGGTGGAATCCATCACGCGCGGATCGTCATGGGGAATGAACGGCAGCTTGATGGGCCGGGAGCCGGCGGCGATGATGGCGTTGTCGAAGGAGATGGTCTTCTCCCCGCCTTCGGCCAGCTCCACGGTGACGGTATTGGCGCTGGAGAAGCGGCCATAGCCCTGCACGATCTCCACCTTGCGCTGCTTGGCCAGCGCTGCCAGACCGCCGGTGAGTTTCCTGATGACGCTGTTCTTGTAGGCGCGCAGCTTGTCCAGATCAATCTCCGGTTCGGAAAACTTGAGGCCGTGCTCGGCCAGCTCGCGCGTCTCGTTGAGAATGACTGACATGTGCAGCAGCGCCTTGGAGGGAATGCACCCTACATTGAGGCACACCCCGCCGATGACCGGATAGCGCTCCACCAGCACCACCTTCTTGCCCAGATCGGCGGCACGGAAGGCGGCGGTATAGCCACCCGGTCCACCGCCGAGCACCAGCACTTCGGCGTGCATGTCCGCCTCGCCGTCAAAGGTGGCCGCAGACGGGGCCTCCCCCATTTTTGCCGGATCGGCCGCCGGCGCACCGGCGGCAGTAGCGTTTTCTGCCGCTTCAGAGCCGGTTTCAGCAGGTTTTTCAGCTTCATCGGCGGCCTCGACCGCCATGCGGGCGATCAGATCACCGGTCTTGACCTTGTCGCCTTCCTTGACCAGCAGTTCCTCGATGGTGCCGGCGTAGGGAGACGGCACTTCCATAGTGGCCTTGTCGGACTCCAAAGTGATCAGCGAATCGTCCACATCCACATGGTCACCGGGCTGCACCAGCACCTCGATGACATCCACCTGGTCGAAGTCGCCGATATCCGGCAGGAATACGTCCACAATCTTGCTCATAGTAGTGTTCCTTGTTACTGGGCTGTCAGGGGATAGGCGTCCGGATGGACGATCATGTCCAGCGTGAGATCCACATCCAGACGCGGCCAGTAGAAATGACCCGGTGTCGGCTGTTCAAACTCAAGCTCGTCAGCACTGCACCCTTTGAACCAGGGAAAGGACTCATAAGGGAGGAAAAACTCCTCCGTGCCGATCAACAGCCACACACCATGCTGAGAAGGATGAGCCACCTGCTCAGCATGTGCCGGGGAAGTGGTGACACCAGGCATCCCTGAACTCCTGTTCATGTTGACGAATAATGCCCTCTATTTCCGCCAGCTCTCGCGGTGAGAACCTGAAATTTCTAGCCAAAGCGATCTGGTTCCAGCCAGAATTTTGCCTCGCCCTTCTCTGACAGAACATGAATATGCATCCGCGGCTCTTCCCGCGAGAAAAAGAAAAATCGATACCCTTTTTCTCTCAGGATGGTCGGACTCATGTTACAGAATCAGCTGGCGGATGTCGCTCAGATACCGGGCGATGGTCTGGGTGAAGCGCACGCCCTCGGCCCCGTCAATGACGCGGTGGTCATAGCTGACGGAGAACGGCAGCATCAGCCGCGGTTCGAACTCGCTGCCATTCCATACCGGCTGCATCCTGGCCTTGGAAACCCCCATGATGCCCACCTCCGGTGCGTTGACAATCGGCGTGAAATTGGTGCCGCCAATACCGCCGAGGCTGGAGATGGTGAAGGTGCCGCCACTCATGTCCGCCGGTGTCAGCTTGCCGTCACGGGCGCGCTGGCTGACTTCCATCAACTCGCGGGAGAGCTGGAAGATGCCCTTCTGATCCACGTTCCGGATGACGGGCACCACCAGTCCATTGGGCGTGTCCACCGCAATGCCCAGGTTGTAGTATTTCTTCACGATGAGCGACTCGCCATCGGGAGAGAGTGAGCTGTTCATGTTGGGGAACTGCTTCAGCGCCGCCACCACCGCTTTCATGATGAATACCAGCGGGGTGATTCTGACCCCTTCCTGCTCCGCCTGCGTCTTCAGGCCCTTGCGGAAAGCTTCCAGTTCGGTGATATCCGCCTCGTCGAACTGGGTGACATGGGGCACGTTGAGCCAGCAGGCGTGCAGATGGCGGCCCGAAATCTTCTTGATGCGGGACAGATCGACGGTCTCCACCTCGCCGAACTGGCTGAAGTCCGGCTGAGAGATGGACGGGATGCCGGCCCCACCTGCCGCAGGTGCTGCAGCCGCAGTGGCCGCACCGCCCTGCATGACGGACTTGACGTAGCGCTGCACGTCCTCCTTGAGGATGCGCCCCTTGGGTCCGGTGCCCTCCACCTGTGACAGATCCACACCCAGATGGCGAGCATAGGCGCGTATTGCCGGGCTGGCGTGATATTTCGCACCGGGCGCCTGCCGGTTGACCGGCTTCTCCTCCACTGCGGCAGACGCAGCGGGTGTCTCAACCGTTGCGGGCGCAGGCGTCTCAGTGGCCGGCGCCGGCTCGGGTGTTTTTTCTTCTGCCGGCTCGGCAGCGGCTTCGGCCGGGGCTTCCGGCTCGGAGGCACCCTCGTCAGCTACGTCGATTTCGGCGATGGGATCGCCCTCTTTCACCTTGTCGCCTTCGCTGACCAGCATTTTGACGATGGTGCCGGCATAGGGAGACGGCACCTCCATGGTGGCCTTGTCGGATTCCAGGGTGATCAGCGAGTCGTCCACGGCGACGGTGTCGCCTTCGTTGACCAGCACTTCGATCACATCCACCTGATCGAAGTCACCGATATCCGGCAGAGTGATGGTTTTGATGCTCATACAGCCTGTTCCTTCTGTCGGGTGTGAAAAGGGCCGCAGCGGCGGCCCCGGTCATTACAGATACAGCGGCCAGGTCTTGTCCGCCTCGATGCCGTATTTGTCGATGGCCTGTCTGACCACGGTGCGGTCCAGCCTGCCGTCATCCGCCAGCCCCTTCAGCGCCGCAACGGCAATGTAGTAGCGGTTGACCTCGAAGAAGCGGCGCAGTTTCTGGCGTGTGTCAGAGCGGCCGAAACCGTCGGTACCCAGC
>JALVTA010000128.1 GCA_027036095.1 Thiotrichales bacterium
TCATGCGGATGAAGTCCAGCTCCAGCATCTGCCGATGAATATTGAGTGAGATACAGAGCCGCTCGTTGTCCTTCAGCCCGGCGAGGAAGCGCAACGCCGTGTCCACCACCCACTCGCCGAAGGCACGGGCATGGGCCGAATGCTCCACCAGCGGGATGAACTCCGCCGGTGAGACGGGGCCGAATTCCGGGTGCTCCAGCCGCGCCAGCGCCTCGAAAGCGACGATGCGCCCCTCCCGCGTCTCCACCTGCGGCTGATAGACCAGATGGAACCACCCCTGCTCCAGCGCCCGGTGCATGTCCATGCGCAGCTGGGCCTCGCGCAGCATGCGCGCCTGCATCGCCTTGTCGAACCAGCGCACATGACCGCCTCCCTGCCGCTTGCACTCCAGCAGGGCCACATCCACCGCCTGCAGCAGCTCGTCCACATTCTGACCATGCTCGGGCCAGCAGGCCACGCCTGCACTGCAGCTGGCTTCGATCTCGCCCACATCCGGCAGAGTCACCCGGAGCCGGGGCAGCCGGGGATTGACCGGCTCGCTTTTCGACTGACACCACACCAGCAGGAACTCGTCACCGCCCAGCCGCCCCAGACGGGCCCCACTGCGCTGTGACCGGCAGGCACGGGCCAGATGGCGCAGCAGCGCATCACCGGTGGCATGCCCGTATAGCTCGTTGATGGTCTTGAAGTTGTCGATGTCCACCAGCATGACCACCACCTGATCGCTGCGCGGACAGCTAACCACCAGCCGGTCCAGCTCCTCGACGATGCCGCGGCGATTGAGCACGCCGGTGAGGGTGTCCTCCATGGCCAGCCGGTAGAGTTCGTCGTGCATCTCCTTCTGCCGGCGGTGATATTCGGCAAAACGCTCGCTCAGACGGGCCAGCTCCTCTACCGGCAGCTGAGCCGGCGGCTGGAACTCGCTGCGGGTCTGCTCCACCACCCTCGCCAGGTTTTCCATGGGTTGCTGGAGAATGGTCCGCACCCGTTTCAGCAGCCAGAACATGAACGCCGTGGCCAGCAGAAGCTCCAGCATCACAAAGGTGAAATACGGCATGAAGTACCCCAGCAGATGCTCCCGGTCGAGGGTGTACACCACCGTCATCGGCACCAGCCGGTTTTCCCGGGCATCAAATATGCGCAACCGACCCTTGAGACAGCGGGTAGAAAAAGTCAGCGCCAGAGGCTGCGCCAGGGTCTCACAACGCTCGAACGGCCGCAGATCGGTGGCATTGAGCCGACTGCTGGCGATCAGGTGACGACCGCCACCGCCCTCTCCCACCACATCAATACGGCTGAAAACCGGATGGGTAAAGACATACTGCTGCAGCAGACTGGTCAGGCTGCGGCGGTCCTTCTGGGCCAGATTGCGACGCAGGTCGAACACCAGCTGGGTGTGCGTCCCCTGTATTTCGTGGGCTGCCTCCTCCAGGGCTTCCTCAAAGGTGAAGAAGGCAAACCCGCCGCCCAACACCAGCAGGACGGCCACCAGCAGCATGCCCAGCTGCAGCACCAGCCGTCGCAAGGGCACGGGGCGGGCGGGAGCGCCGCTCATGGCAGCACCGTCTCCACAGGAATCCCCAGCGCAGCGATGCGCCTGAGCAGATCGGGATCTGGATGGTTGATCCACTCGATCCCCGCCATGGCCGTCTTAAGTTCGGCCACATTCTTGATGGCAAGGAACTCGCGCACATGGGGAAAGACCGTCTCAGGCCGGGTGCGGAAGTCGTCGATGGCCCGGTCCACCATCTCTTTGAGGCGGCTGAACTGTTCAAGCCGTGCCTGCAGCAGCGGGCGGCGCACGAACAGCCCATCGATCACCAGCAGGGAGAGGTCGCGCGTGCTGCCCAGCAGGCGGAAGCCTTTCCTGACCATCTGCTCCATGTAGGGACTGTAGGTCACCACCAGTGTCGGTTGTGGCCGGGACGGGTCAAGCTGGGTGTTGCGCATCTGGTCCTGATCATGCAGCACCAGCTTTTTGTTCGTCAGTCCGTGCTGATGCACGAACTGATCCAGCACCTCGCGGTTGACGCTGTCGGCTTCGAGAAAGACATCGATGGGCCCGGTTTCCTGCTGCAGCTGCGCCAGCGTGCGGTTGCCCACCACGCCATCGCCACCGTTGGAGCGATCCAGCAGGATGGCCGGCACCAGATCCGGCACATCCTGCTGCGCCAGATGGAACTCATACTGGGTGGCACTGAAGGCCATGGCCGTGCCGGTTTCGAACAGGGTGAGGGATTCGCCGAGAGAAACGGTGGTGAACAGGCGCACGTTGAGCGGTTCCAGCCAGCCGCGGGCATCGGCATACACCAGCGGCGCGTAACCAATCCAGGCATTGACACTGACTGTCAGCGGTCTGCCGGCCGCACGTTCACAACCAACAAGCGGAGCCGCGCCAAACGCGGCCAGTCCTTTCAACAGCGTGCGTCGCCTCATGCCGCAGAACTCCTGGCGAATTCATTGGCATTATCAGCGCTTATCTCTCCTGTGGCAAGAAAGGTGCAAGCGCCTGCAGCCGCGCCTCCAGTTCATGGCGGCTGCCTGCCACCACATTGATGTGCCCCAGCTTGCGGCCCGCCCGCTCGGCCTTGTCATACAGATGCACATGCACGCCGGGCAGACAGAGCGCCTCTTCCACCGGGCCGGTCTCGCCGATGATGTTGACCATGGCGCACCACGGGCTGACGGGACGGGGGCTGCCAAGCGGCAGGCCGGCCAGTGCGCGCACGTGATTCTCGAACTGACTGGTGTCGGCGCCCTCAATGCTCCAGTGGCCGGAATTGTGCACCCGTGGTGCCATCTCGTTGGCCACCAGACCGTCGGCGGTGTCGAACAGCTCAAGCGCCAACACGCCCACATAGTCGAGCCGCTCCATCAGCCGGCGCAGATAGCCCTGCGCCGCCTGCTCCGTGTCGGGACCCACCGCCTCCGCCGGCGCCCGGGTCAGCCGCAGTATACCCTCGTGATGCACGTTCTCCACCAGAGGCCAGAACACCATCTGCCCGTCCCGCCCCCGTGCAGCCAGCATGGACAGCTCCCGCTCGAAAGGAACGAAGCCTTCCACGATCAGTTCCCGTCCACCCAGCGCCCGCCATGCCTCGGACACCTGATCCATCGACCTCAGGCGGAACTGCCCCTTGCCGTCGTAGCCCCCCGTCGTGGTCTTGGCAATGGCCGGCAGCCCGATCTCTCTGACAGCCTGCATCAGCGCCGCCTCGCTGTCGACCACGCGGAAGGGGGCAGTGGGAATGTCCAGCTCGCGGAACAGGCTTTTTTCCCGCCCGCGGTGCTGGCTGTAATAGAGCGCATCCCGCCCGGGCAGGACCGGCACACCGGCGGCCTCAATGGCTTCGACCACGGCAAGATCGGTATTCTCGCTTTCGTAGGTGACCACATCGGCCCAGTTGATCAACTGCTCCAGGGCGTCCACCTCGTCATCATGGGTGAACATGTGGCCCAGCATGGCGGAAGGTTCGTCCTTCGAGAAGCCGTAAAAACCGAATTTCTGCCCCAGCGGATAACCGGCCATGGCCAGCATGCGGCCCAACTGGCCGGCACCGAGAATGCCGATATTGCGGGTAATGGGGGTCATGACTGCTCCTGAAACAGAAAACCGCAGGTCATTTTACCTGCGGTTTTCCCGGCAAGCGGATCAGATGAACGGTCAGTCTTCGCGCGGATCGGGGTGGGCCAGCACGGCCTCCGTCTGGGCCTGGCGCCAGGCACGCAGCGCCTCGCGCACCCGAGGGTCCTCATTGGCGACGATCTGGGCGGCGAGAATGCCGGCGTTCTTCGCACCCGCCTCGCCGATGGCCAGCGTGCCCACCGGCACGCCGCCGGGCATCTGCACGATGGACAGCAGCGAGTCCTGTCCATTGAGCGCACGGGACTTCACCGGCACGCCCAGTACCGGCACCAGCGTCTTGGCCGCCACCATGCCGGGCAGGTGCGCCGCGCCGCCGGCACCGGCGATGATCACCTTCAGGCCACGGCCTTCGGCCTGCTCCGCATACTGGAACATCAGATCCGGCGTGCGGTGTGCGGAGACCACGCGCACCTCGTAGGGCACGCCCAGTTCATCCAGCATGGCCGCCGCATGCTGCATGGTGGGCCAGTCGGATTTCGAGCCCATGATGATGCCGACTGCGGGTGACTGCGCGCTCATAAGCAAAAAGCCCCTTTCACGAGAAAGGGGCGCATTTTAGTCATCAGTCTTTGAAAATCAACAACTTTCAGCAACTGTGCTTCTCGCACATCATGCGGTCGATCAGCTCGACCACCTTCTCGCTGCCCTCTTCGGCCTCCTTCATGGCCTCCACAATGCGGTTAAGAATCTCTTCATCGTGCATCCAGTCCTCTTTGGAAAGGGCAACGGCTCTGTGCACACCGGCATGCACCTGCGCATGCCACTTCTCCAGCTCGCGGTAGGCATTGAGCTCGTGGAAGGCCTCGTAACCGTAGCCTTCGTAGTACCATTTGCCCAGACGGCAGTTGTGGTGATCCACCGCGACCGCCTGCGCCTCCTCACCTTCACCGGCATGCTCCACGGCAATGTAACCGCGCTGCATGTAGAGGATGTGATCCACCTTGATGAGAGTGCCGAACAGCCAGTCCTCGCTTTCGCGCAGGGCGCGGAGCATCTGCCCGGACTTGCGCGCCACCTCCTCGAACAGCTGGCTGAAGCGCATCATGGCCTCGTGCACCTGCTGGGTATCTTCCTGCATGCCTTGGGTCGTGGACACCATGGCGCCGATGCGCTGCTGCAGATCGCCGATGAGCGTGCCAATCTGCTCGGTGGCCTGGCCGGTGCGGCTGGCCAGTGCGCGCACCTCGTCCGCCACCACGGCGAAGCCTCGGCCGTGCTCGCCGGCCCGGGCCGCCTCGATGGCGGCATTGAGCGCCAGCAGGTTGGTCTGTTCGGCGATATCGCTGATGATGTCCACGGTGTCGCCGATCTCGCGGCTGGCCTCGTCCAGCACCCCGGCGGACTGTCCCATCTCGTCCATCTGCTCGGCGAACGCCTTGATGGTGCGCGCCAGCTGCTGCAACTGAGTTTCACTGTCCACCGCCACCTGACGGTTCTGTTCGGACAGCTGACGAGCATCCTCCAACTTGTCCTTGACAGTAGTGACCGACTGCTGGTTTTTTAACAGATTGTCAATCAACCGCTCGGTATTGAGATGGTGCAATTCACTGAGCAGGCGGTTCTTGCGAGAGAAGTTGGCCGCCTCTTCCATGGAAACCAGCGCGGTGCGGATATTGCCCAGGGTGCGGTGCCAGTTGCCCGGGTAGCCCTTTTCGATGGGTATGCGGTTGAAATCTTCCTGCGCCGCAGCGCTGAAACAGGTGGTGACCTCCTTGAGATAGGACTCGACGATGTCGAGAAAGTCATTGAGGTCCCATGCCAGGGTGCCCAGCTCACCCATGCAGCGGGTATTGGCGGTAATGCGCTGACTGGTATTGCCCTTGAGCGCGGCATTGATCACCTTGTCGATCTCGCTGATGAGATTGACGGTGCGCTTGATGAAGCGCAGTGACCAGACCGCCTTGGCGACCATGCCCAGTGCCAGCGCCCACAGCACCCAGCCGAGGGTGTCCAGCCTGTGCATGAAACTGTAGGCGATGGCGATGGCCCACACCACCGCTACTGAAATGGCGGTATGCAGCAAGCCCTGATCCCACATCTTGAGCGCGCCGGCGCTCAGGTGCTTGCGGGAAAAAAGTCCGTGTTTCATGCCTCACCTCCTGCCTGCCCGGCATGCTTGAGATAGGTCTGCAGCATGAAATCCCGGTAGGAGGCAAAACCTGCCGCCTCCACCTGATCCATGAGCCACTTTTCCGCTGCGTCCATGCCCTCGGCGGTTTCGATGCGGCGCAGTTCGGCATAGAGTTCGGTCGCCAGCTGTTTGAGCGGCTCCGGCAGCGGGCGGCGGATGGAGTAGTAGCCGATGGCCCGGCCATCGCGGTAGTCGGTGGTGACATTGGCGAAGACCCAGTAATGATCACCGTTGGCGGAGATGTTCTTGACCATGCCGAACCACTCCTCACCGCTCTGGATGGTCTTCCACAGGTGGCGGAAGGCGGTGCGTGGCATGTCCGGGTGGCGGATGATGTTGTGGGGCTGACCGATCAGCTCCGTGTAGGGGAACTCCGACACCTCCATGAAGGTGCGGTTGACATAGGTGATGGTGCCGCGCAGATCGGTCTTGGAGACGATCATGCGGTCCCCGGTGAACGGCTTTTCCCGTCCGGTGGGGGTAATGGTCTGATGTGCCATGAATAGTCCTCTTCAGACTGATTGACACCTGCCCGACAGCAATTCCTGTGCCACAAATGGGGTTTTGCCGCCCTCACTCGCGCCATTTGATGGAGCAGCCCATGGAGGGAATCTGGTCTTCCGGCCCGCGTCCGGTCTCGGCCACCTGCACCATGGCCTCGAACAGCTCGCGTCGGGCATTCTCCGGCGCCGGCGCCTTGCGGGAGGCGTCCAGCCGGCCGCGATACTGCAGCTTCAGATCCCGGTTGTAGCCGAAGAAATCCGGCGTGCACACGGCGCCGAACGCACGCGCCACTTCCTGTGTTTCGTCATACACATAGGGAAAGGGGAAGTCCCACTCCCGGGCCACCTTCTTCATGTTGTCGAAGGAGTCTTCCACATACTGGGCGGGATCGTTGGACATGATGGCAATGCTGTTGATGCCGTGCTTATCCCGCAGTTCACGGGTATCCCGCACCAGCCGGGGCAGAATGGCCTTGACATAGGGACAGTGGTTGCAGATGAACATGACCAGCAGTCCGTTTTCGCCCCGGGCCTTCTCCAGCGTCCAGATTTCACCGTCCACGCCCGGCAGGGCGAAATCCGGCGCCGGCTTGTCAAATTCACAGACAGGCGTTACGAGACTGACCATAAGCGTTCTCCTTGTGTGTGTACTGTTTTTTGTCTTGGTTCATGGGGTCTCCCCTATTTTTGCACAGCGGCAATTTTTCGCCGTGTGAAATTCCCCATGAAACATGGCCATCCTTCATAGCGCTCTCCGACAAGCGCGCAATGCATTGTCGCTCCATGCCTGAAGGGTATGCAGCCAGTCAAAACACTTTTGT
>JALVTA010000129.1 GCA_027036095.1 Thiotrichales bacterium
CGCAGCGATATGCACACCGGGCGGACAGGTGTCCCGGGCCACTTCCAGCAGCGCCGTCTTGCCGCGCCGGGCCAGTTCACTTTCCAGTTCGTAATTCTTGTCGAAGTGGTTCTCGATAGCCGCCTTGTTGGCATGGGTGACCAGAATGATGCGCTCGATACCGGCGCCAGCGGCCTCCTCCACCACATACTGAATCAGCGGCTTGTCCACCAGCGTGATCATTTCCTTGGGGACCGCCTTGGTGGCGGGCAGAAAGCGGGTGCCCAGCCCGGCAACGGGCAGAATGGCGGTTCTGACCTGTTTTCCTGTCATGCTTTCTCCTCGTTTCCGGCGCGGCAGCGCCGCATTCTGCAAAAATGGGGGAGGCCCCGTCTCAGATGACCCTGGAGTAGCGCGCCGGCGTGCGGTTGAGATAGGCGTCGAATACCATGGCAATGTTGCGGATCAGCAGCCGACCGCGCGGCTGTACCTCCAGCCGGTCGTCGGAAAGCGTCAGCAGGCCATCTGCGGCCATCTCCTCCAGCGCGGCCAGTGCATCGGAGAAATAGCTGTTGAAATCGATGCCCCACTGCCGGCCGAGGGCGGCAAAATCCAGCTCGAAGTTGCTCATCAGCTTCATGATCACATCCCGGCGAATCTGGTCGTCCCGGGTGAGCGTCACGCCCCGGAAGATGGCCAGTTCGCCGGCATCGATGCGGGCATAGTAATCGGGCAGCTCCTTCAGGTTCTGGGCGTAGGTGTTGTCCATCAGCGAGATGGAGGTGGCGCCCATGGCCACCAGATCGCAGTCGGCGTGGGTGGAATAACCCTGAAAGTTACGGTAGAGGGTGCCGGCGCGCTGGGCCACCGCCAGCTCGTCATCCGGGCGGGCAAAGTGATCCATGCCGATGTAGACATAACCGGCCTCGGTCAGATGGTCGATGGTGGCCGACAGAATGGCCAGCTTCTCTTCCGGTGAAGGCATCCGGGCCGGATCCATGCGCTTCTGGGTGGGGAACAGTTCCGGCAGATGGGCGTAGTTGAACACGCTGAAACGATCCGGCGCGACGGCAATCAGCCTGTCCAGCGTCTCAAGAAAGCTCTCGCGGGTCTGATAGGGCAGGCCGTAGATCAAATCCACATTGATGGACTTGAAGCCCGCCTCCCGCGCGGCATGCAGCACCTCGAAGGTTTCCTCTTCGCTCTGGATGCGGTTGACCGCCTTCTGCACCTGCGGGTTGAAGTCCTGTACCCCCAGACTCATGCGGTTGAAGCCCAGCTGACGCAGCAGCTGCACCGTCTCGGCAGTGGCCTCGCGCGGATCGATCTCGATGGAATACTCACCGCTGTCATCATCCAGCAGGTAGAAGTGGGCGCGGGTCTTCTCCATCAGCGCCTTCATCTCGTCGTGGCTGATGAAGGTGGGCGTGCCGCCGCCCCAGTGCAGCTGGGCCACCTTGCGCCCCGGGTCGAACAGCGCCCCCTGCATCTCGATCTCGCGGAACAGCCGGTCCAGATAGGGGGTGGTGCGGCTGCGGTCCCGCGTCCACACCTTGTTGCAGGCGCAGTAGAAGCACACGGTGTCGCAGAAGGGAATGTGGAAGTAGAGCGACAGATCCCGCCCGGCCTCGTTGG
>JALVTA010000130.1 GCA_027036095.1 Thiotrichales bacterium
TCGGGCTGGAGCCGGAGCACATGCACCGCTATCCCCACGAGTTTTCCGGTGGACAGCGCCAGCGCATCGGCATTGCCCGCGCTCTGGCGGTGGAGCCGCGGCTCATTGTCTGTGATGAGCCCACCAGTGCGCTGGATGTGAGCGTGCGGGCGCAGATCATCGACCTGCTTAACCGCCTGCAGGAAGAGGAAGGAGTGAGCTACCTGTTCATCACCCACGACCTGTCCATTCTGCCGCGCATCGCCCATCGGGTGGCGGTGATGCAGAAGGGCCGTATCGTGGAGCAGGGCCCCGTGGAGCAGGTGCTGGCCGACCCGCAGCATCCATACACCCGCACCCTGCTGGCCTCTGCACCGAAGCTGGTGCGTGAAGGCGTGCGTCGGCTCTACGGCTGAGGTGAATCCGCTCTCAGCGTGCGGATGCCGGCGGCTCGAAAGCGGTGGGAATGGCGGTACAGTCGACGGGGCTGCACACATGGGAACGGCCGGCCTGCTTGGCCTGATAGACCCACTGGTCCGCATCGCGCAGCAGGTCATCCAGCTCACGGTGGCGTGCCCTGTCCAGTGCGGCAGCACCGATGGACAGTGCCAGCGGGAGCCGCTCCCCTTCATATTCCGGCAGATTGTCCTGAAGTGTGCGGCTGAGCGCCACCAGCAGTTCATGCGCATGCGCCAATGGTGTGTTGGGCAGCAGCAGGGCGAATTCATCCCCACCCATGCGGGCGAGAATGTCGCTGCGGCGGCGAAAGCGCTGATGGATCAAGTTGACCAGGTGCTTCAGGGCCACATCACCCGCTTCATGCCCCCAGGTGTCGTTGACCTGTTTGAAGAAATCCAGGTCGATGATGGCTGCCGTCATGGGCATATTTGCCTTGCGCAGGTGAGTGGAGAGCATGACCGCGCCATGTTCTTCCAGCCCCTTGCGGTTGAGCGCGCCGGTGAGCGGGTCGTGAGTGGCCAGGTGCGCAAGGCGCATCACCTGTTCGCTCAGCCGCGCGATCAGCTGCTGGATGAGGGTGGCCAGCGCCAGACCTATGCCGCCCCCCAGCAGGGTGAAGAGGATGTAGTTGTAACGCTGTTCCGCCCCCATCTGAGGCCCGCCCAGCCAGTGCACCAGATCCGGCAGCAGCAGCGCGAGAACCAGGTTCACCAGCCCCTGACGCCGGTTGATGAGGATGAAGGCGCCCAGTACGGGGAAGACGCTGGCAAACAGCATGGTGTACATGTGCGGGTCTGACACCACCAGGGGTGCCAGCATGGCGGTGTAAAGCAGCAGGTTGAAGGCAAACAGCGGGCGGGTCCAGTTGCGCCACAGGCCGATCAGCCACCAGCTCCCCAGCTCCACGGTGGCCAGCCCCCAGAGTAGCAGGGCATGGGCATGGGTCATCTCGAACAGGCCGACTGCGGCCGTCAGCCCCATCGCAAGAGAACCTGCGCCGATCAGCAGCAAAATCAGCCGGGCCAGCTCCGGAGTCAGGAGCGTGTTTTCCAGCGCCTCGTCGACCTCGTAACGGCGCTTGGGTGCCAGCACTGGACGCAGGGCACGCCCCAGCTGTTCGCGCAGGGTGTCAATGAGCGCTTTCACGACGCTTGCCGCTCACAAGTTGTCCGGCCACCTCTTCCGCTGTGGGCAGCATGCTGTTGTCCGCTCCCGGAAACAGCCTTTGCCGCCACGGGCTCTGGAAGGCTCCAACCCGTTCGATGCGGCAGTTGAGGTCATCCCGTTCCGCTTGCAGGGTTCTGATCAGCTGCTCAAGGCCGGCCTTGGCGACGGCATAGGCGCCGCCGAAGGGTTGCGGACGGTCCAGCAGGGTGTCAGAAATCAGCAATACTTCCGCCCCTTCGCTCAGATGGGGGAGCACGGCCTGCAGAATATGGAAGTGAGCGTTCAGGTTCACCTGCAACACTTCATACCACTGGGTGGGATCAAAGTGGCTCAGTGGCGTAAATGCGGGCAGCGTGGCAGCATTCAAGACGAGGGTATCCACCGCCTTGCCATGCTCGGCCAGCGCCTGCTGAAGCTGCATGAACTCTCCGGCGCCGGCCAGCCGGAAGTTGAGTGGAAACAGAATCGGCTCGCAGTCCGTGGCCGCCTCAATACGGTCGTAGAGCGGCTCCAGTGCCGCCAGTTCGGCATCGTGAAGAATGACGTGGCGGTGCGTTTCGGCCAGACGCCGGCTGAGGGCCTGGCCCAGTGCTCCGCCGGCACCGGTGATGAAGGCCGTGTTTTTCATATCTGCTCCACGTGGCGGAGGATGTCCGCCGGTGTGTGATAGAAGAAGTGCGCCGGCCACTGTGTCGGGTCCACATCCTGCGGCAGATAGCCGTAGAGGGCGGCCCCGCTCAGCATGCCGGCATTGAGCGGCGCTTCGATGTCCCGGGGATGATCACCGATGTAGAGGCAGTGTTCCGGCGCAACGCCGCACTGTTTTGCGGCCAGATGCATCGGCTCTGCATGGGGTTTGCGCACCGGCAGGGTATCGCCGCATACCAGCGCCCGGGGTTCGGCAGGCAAAGTGATCTCGTCCATCAGCTTATGGGTCAGCCATTCCGGCTTGTTGGTGACGATGCCCCATGGAATGTCTTTTTTCTCCAGTGTGCGGATGCTTTCATCCAGCGTGGGGAACAGGCGGGTGTGCACCGAGATGTGGTCGTTGTAGAGGTTGAGAAAACGGGTTCGTTTGGCTTCCAGTTCCTCACCCTCCAGGTCCGGATAGCCCAGCTTCACCACCGCGCGCCCGCCCTGGGAAATGGTCTGGCGGATACGCCAGTAGGGCACCGGCGGCAGGCCGTCCTCGGCGCGCAGTGTGTTGAGGGCCCAGGCGAAGTCATAGCTGGTGTCCAGTAGGGTGCCGTCCAGATCGAACAGCACGCAGCGAATCTCGTTCATGCCTTTTCAAATGCCATCAGATAGTTGATCGACAGGTCATTGCACAGCCGGGCACTGCGGGTGAGCGGGCTGTAGCGCAGGCCGCTTTCATCTTTCAGCCGCAGACCGCTGGCCCGGGCCCAGTGTTCCAGTTCGTGGGGCTTGATGAAACAGTCGGGATCATGGGTACCGCGGGGCAGCAGGCCCAGCACCTTTTCAGCCAGCTCCACCGCCAGCAGGCGTGCCTTTAGCGTGCGGTTGAGGGTGGAGAAGATCGCCACGCCGCCCGGCTTTAGCAGGCGGGCGGCGGCGCGCACCACCTCGGCTGGCTGTGGCACATGCTCCAGCATGTCCAGACAGGTGACCCCGTCAAATTGCCCGGGCATTTCTTCTGCCAGCGCTTCGGCACTGGTGACGCGGTAATCGATGGTCAGGCCGCTTTCCAGCGCATGCAGACGGGCGACGGTGAGCGCCTCTTCGGCCAGATCGATACCGGTGACCCGTGCGCCCTTGCGGGCCAGCGCTTCGCTCACCAGTCCGCCCCCGCAGCCGATATCGCACAGGCGCATGGCCTCGAGGGGCATGTTGCGTTCGACGAATTCCACCCGTGCCGGGGTGATCTGGTGCAGGGTGGCCAGCGGCCCGTTTTCGTCCCACCACTGGTGGGCCTGGGCGTCGAAATGGTGCAGGGCGTCGGGGTTGGCGTTGCTCACGGAAAGGGCTCTGTCGCACGGAAAGTCCGCCGATTATAGCGTGATATAATCAGCGCTTTCAAAACAGACACCACAAGGCTTTCAGGATCCTTTCATGAGTGAGTTCGCCAGCGAGATCATTCCCGTCTCCCTCGAAGAGGAGATGCAGCAGTCCTACCTCAGCTATGCCATGAGCGTCATCATCGGCCGGGCGCTGCCGGATGTGCGCGATGGCCTCAAGCCGGTGCACCGCCGCGTGCTCTACGCCATGCATGAGCTGGGCAACGGCTGGAACCGCCCCTACAAGAAGTCGGCCCGCATCGTCGGGGACGTGATCGGTAAGTACCACCCCCACGGCGACTCGGCGGTATATGACACCATTGTGCGCATGGCACAGCCGTTCTCCATGCGTTACGTGCTCATCGACGGGCAGGGCAACTTCGGCTCCATCGACGGTGATGCGCCGGCGGCCATGCGTTATACGGAAATCCGCATGAGCCGTATCGCGCACGAGATGCTGGCGGACATCGACAAGGAGACGGTGGATTTCGTCCCCAACTATGACGGCTCCGAAAAGGAGCCGGCGGTGCTGCCCACCCGTATTCCCAATCTGCTCATCAACGGCTCCGCCGGTATTGCGGTGGGCATGGCCACCAACATTCCGCCCCACAATCTGACCGAAACCATCAATGCCTGCGTGGCACTGCTGGACGCCCCTTCACTGAGCGTGGGGGATCTGATCGAGTACCTGCCCGGACCGGATTTTCCAACGGGCGCCATCATCAACGGCACCAGCGGCATCCGCGCCGCCTACGAGACCGGGCGGGGCCGGGTGGTCATGCGCGCCCGCGCTCATGTGGAAGAGGACAAGTCCGGCAGGCAGGCCATCATCGTCACCGAGCTGCCCTATCAGGTGAACAAGGCCAAACTGATCGAGCGCATTGCCGAGCTGGTCAAGGAAAAGAAAATCGAAGGGATCACTGCCCTGCGGGACGAGTCCGACAAGGAGGGCATGCGCATCGTCATCGAACTGCGCCGGGATGTGGTGGCGGAGGTGCTGCTCAACCAGCTTTACAAGCTCACCGCGCTGCAGAGCGTGTTCGGCATCAACATGGTGGCGCTGGTGGACGGGCAGCCGAAGCTGCTCAATCTCAAGGAGGTCATCGAAGCCTTCCTGCGCCACCGGCGCGAGGTGGTCACCCGCCGCACCATTTACGACCTGCGCAAGGCGCGCGAGAAGGCCCACCTGCTGGAGGGCCTGGCGGTGGCGCTGTCCAACATCGACGAGATGATCGAACTGATCAAGTCCGCCCCCACGCCGGCCGTGGCCAGGGAGCAGATGCTCGCGCGCGACTGGCATGCCGGCAATGTGCTGGCGCTGCTGGAACGGGTTGAGGCGGATGACACCCGCCCCGAAGATCTGCCGGAAGGGTATGGTCTGGTGGGCGAGAACGCCTACCGCCTCTCTCCGCAGCAGGCCCAAGCCATTCTGGACATGCGCCTGCACCGTTTGACCGGGCTGGAGCAGGAGAAGATCCTCGAGGAATACAGGGAGCTGATCGAGAAGATCGGCGAGTATCTGCACATTCTGCGCAGCCCGGAGCGGCTGACGGAAGTGGTGCGCGACGAGCTGCTCGAAATCCGCGAACAGTATGGCGATGCCCGTCGCACCGAGATCGACCACAACCATCAGGAACTGGACGACGAAGACCTCATCGCCGAGGAAGAGCGCATCATCACCCTGTCCCGCGACGGCTACGTGAAGACCCAGTCCCTGAGCGACTACCGCACCCAGCACCGTGGCGGGCGCGGCAAGGCCGCCACCCAGATGAAGGACGAGGACGAGGCCGCCGAGCTGGTGGTGGCCAGCTCCCACGACTGGCTGCTGTTTTTCACCACCCGGGGCCGTGTCTACTGGAAGAAGACCTGGCAACTGCCTCAGGCGGGGCGCAACGCCCGCGGCAAGCCGATTGTCAATGTGCTGAACCTGGAAGAGGGCGAGGCGGTCACCACCATTCTGCCGGTGCGAAACTTCGAGCAGGGCGGCTATGTGGTCATGGCCACCCGCAACGGCACCGTCAAGCGGGTAGCGCTTGAGGACTTCTCCCGTCCGCGCAACATCGGCATCATCGCCATTGATCTGGTGGAGGGGGACGCACTGGTGGATACGGCGCTCACCGACGGCGAGCGGGAGATCATGCTGTTTTCCAGCGGCGGCAAGGCCATCCGCTTCGATGAGGAAGAAGTGCGGGTGATGGGGCGCACGGCCCGCGGCGTGCGAGGCATAAAGCTGCCGGAAGGCCAGCATATCGTCAGCATGCAGATCGCCCAGCCGGGTACGCTCATTCTCACCGCCACGGAAAATGGCTATGGCAAATGCACGCCGGTGGAGGAGTACAGCAAGATTCACCGGGGCGGACAGGGGGTCATTTCCATCAAGACCAGTGAGCGCAATGGTCAGGTGGTGGCAGCCGTCACCGTCACCCCCGAGGACGAGGTGGTGCTGATCACCAACCGCGGCACGCTGGTGCGCACGCCGGTGGCGGAGATTTCCGTGGTGGGCCGTAATGCCCAGGGCGTCAAGCTGATCAACCTGAGCAAGGGCGAGCAGCTGGTGGACGTGGCCAAGGTGGCCGCCGATGACGAGAACGATGAGGAGAACGACGAAGCATGAGCAGAGTGTTCAATTTCAGCGCCGGCCCAGCCATGCTGCCGGAAGAGGTCATGCGCCAGGCACAGGCGGAATTTCTGGACTGGCATGGCACAGGCATGTCCATCATGGAGGTTAGCCACCGGGGCAAGGAGTTCATGCAGGTGGCCGAGGAGGCGGAGGCCGATCTGCGCGAGCTGATGAATATTCCCGACAACTACAAGGTCATGTTTCTGCACGGCGGCGCCACCATGCAGTTTTCCGCCATTCCGCTCAACCTGACCCGTCCCGGAGACACGGTGGACTACTTCAACACCGGCGCCTGGTCGAAAAAGGCACTGAATGAGGCGAAGCGCTACGCTCATGTGAACATCGTGGCGGAACACACGACGGAAATTCCCGATCCCGCCACCTGGCAGCTGTCGGATGAGGCGAAATACGTCCACTACACGCCCAACGAGACCATCGGCGGGCTGCAGTTCCATTTCATTCCGGAGGTGGGCGACAAGCCGCTGATTGCCGACATGTCCTCCTGCATCCTGTCCGAGCCGGTGGACGTATCCAAGTTCGGCATGATCTACGCCGGCGCCCAGAAGAACGTCGGGCCCTCGGGCATCGCCATTGTCATCGTGCGTGAGGACCTGATCGGCAACGCCCGTGAAGACTGTCCGCGCCTTCTCGACTGGCAGGTACAGGCGGAAGCCGGCTCCATGGACAACACACCGG
>JALVTA010000131.1 GCA_027036095.1 Thiotrichales bacterium
GACCCGGCTCCACTGGGGCTGACCACCGAGCAGCTGCGTTACCTGAGTGACGCCCGCCGCATGGAAAGCGACACGCTGGTTACAATACGTCAGAAGAACAACTGGACGCGCGGCACCGGCATGACCCTGTGGCTGGAAGCCGAGCGACTTGAACTGAAAAGAGACGTCACCAGCCATTATGTTCCGACGCCCTGAGCCTCTTCTGCTGCTGCTTCTGCTGCTGGCCGCGCCACTGTTGCGGGCGGCGGACGACCCCGACCGCAACCGACCCATCGAAATCCACGCAGACCGCCTGCAGGCCGACCAGAAGAGCGGCGTGGCTCACTATCTGGGTCATGTCATCATCACCCAGGGCAAGCTCACCATTACAGGCGATACGCTGACCGTCACCGTGGTGGACGGCAAGATCCGCCGGGCCGTGGTAGTCGGCCAGCCGGCCCGCTTCCGCAAGTTCGATTATGAGAAGAAACGCTGGATCAGCGGACATGCCCGCACCATCACCTACACGCTGAAGCCCGAACGCCAGCTGTGGCTGGAGAAGGCCGCCCACATCGAAAGCGAGACCGGCGAACAGCTCAACGGCGCCGTCATCCGCTACTGGCCGGACAGCCAGCGGCTTGAGGCCGACGGCGGCAAGGGCCGGGTGAAGCTGGTGCTGCCGCCACAGGCCGGGGAGACGCCCTGACATGGCTCACTTCTACGCCCGCGGACTGGCTAAGCGCTACCGCAAGCGGGAAGTGGTCCGCGCCGTGGACATTGACGTGCACAGCGGCCAGGTGGTCGGACTGCTCGGCCCCAACGGTGCCGGCAAGACCACCACCTTCTATATGATGATGGGGCTGGTGCCCGCCGATGCCGGCAGCATCTTTCTTGATGAGACGGAACTGACCCATCTGCCCATCCACCTGCGCGCCCGCCACGGCATCGGCTACCTGCCGCAGGAGGCATCCGTCTTCCGCCGGCTGACGGTGCGCGAGAACATCCTTGCCGTGCTGGAAATGCGTCCCGAGCTGTCCCGGCGCCAGCGGGAGGAAAAGCTGGGCGAGCTGCTCGACCAGCTGCAGATCAACCACATCATCGACCAGCCGGGGCAGGCGCTCTCCGGCGGCGAGCGGCGCCGGGTGGAGATCGCCCGGGCACTGGCGGCGGAGCCCAAATTCATCCTGCTGGACGAGCCTTTCGCCGGCGTGGACCCCATCTCCGTCAAGGAGATTCAGCACATCATTCACCATCTCAAGGCCCACGGCATCGGGGTGCTGATCACCGACCACAACGTGCGCGAGACACTCGGCGTGTGCGACACCGCCTATATCCTCGCCAATGGCACCATTCTGGCCCGCGGCACCCCGCAGGAAATCGTGGAAAACGAGCAGGTGCGCGCCCACTATCTGGGCGAGGATTTCACCGTCTGAGGTTGAATCTCCCTGCGCCCTCCTATACATTGAAACTGCAACACTCCGAAAAACACCAACACAAAGGAGCCATCATGCAACTTGAAATCACCGGTCATCACATCGAAATCACTGATGCGCTTCGTGACCACATCACCAAAAAGCTGGAAAAGATCAAGCACCACTTCGATCAGGTTCTCAACGTGCATGTCGTGCTGACTTCCGAGCGCGCCTTCAAGATTGCGGAAGCGACCGTGCATGTGGCCGGCCATGACTTCTTCGCCAAGGACGAGAAAGATGACATGTACGCCGCCATCGACGGCATGATTCACAAGCTGGACCGCCAGATCGTCAAGCACAAGGAAAAGATCCGCGGCCACAACAAGAAAAGCGGCGGTGTGAAGGGCATGGATGCGGCGGCGGAAGCCTCCTGACCGCCGCAGGAACCGCCACAACGAAAAAACCCCGCCAAACCGGCGGGGCTTTTTGTTGGCAGACGCGGCTGCTCTGTCAGTAGTTCCACACCAGCTGCAGCGAGAAGATGTCCACACTGCTGTCGTAGGAACCGGTCAGATTGCCAATATAAGTGGTGCCATTCGCAGCATAGACCCTTTCATCAATCGGGGTGATGTCGGTAAAGACATGGGTATAGGCCGCATCGAGCTTGACGGCGGGGCTTACGTCATAGCGCAGCCCCAGCGACAGCCAGCGGCGGTCATTGTCGGGAATGCGCACCGTGCGGTAGGCGTCCCGCACTGGTGTCTGGTCATAGGCAAAACCGCCACGCACCAGCCACTTGCTGCTGATGCGCCAGTTGGCGCCCAGGGCCAGCCGCCAGGTGTCATGCCAGTTTTCAGGGGTCAGCGCAATGGTTGCACCACTGCCGTTGACAACGCGCAATTCCTTAAAGCTGCTCCAGCCTGTCCAGGTGGCACTGGCTAGCACACTCAGGCGATCACTATAATCATGGCGCCAGGACAGATCCACAACGGCAGGCAATGTCACTTTGGCAGACACACGCTGATCACTGGCCACTGTCCCCGTAGCCAGCACGGTTACCGTCGCGTTGCCACGCGCTTTATGATCCATGGTGGAGCGATAGCTCACACCGATCACATCCTTGTCCGTCGGCTGCCATTGAACGCCCACGTTATACCCCCACGCCCAGCTATCTCCGGAAAGCCGGACCTCAGCATCAGTCGCAGAAGAGACATAGCCGTGCCGGGTCAAAGTCACATCCAGATATTGCGCACTGATGCCGGCGCCAAATGACCAGCTGCCCACCTTGCGCGCCACGGACGGATTGATATTGATGGTTTTCAACTCGGACTTGACCCCGGCGCCCCGCCCCAGCCAGTTGCCCTCATAGCGGGTTTCCAGGCCAAAGGGTGCCACCACACTCAGTCCCAGATCATAGCTGCCCCAGCGCCCCTTCCAGAACAGATTGGGCACCACGGCACTCTGCCCACCATCAGACTCCGGGCCGGGCTGAACTGCAGCGACGGTTGAGCCTGCGTCTCTGAATTTGGCCCGCGGGCTGATATAGTGCGCGCCCACCACCACCTGATGGCCGTCGATGGCCGTCAGCCCGGCGGCGTTGTACCACTGCACGGAGGCATCATCACTGGCCGCCCCCATGCCGGCGAAGGCCCGCCCCTGTCCGCTGCCGCTCTGCTCGAACAGCTGAAAGCCCGACGCCTGCGCCTGCGCGCTCAGTGCGGCAACCGCCATGGCCAGTGCGATTCTTTTCATCTTCATCTCGACCTCCATGCGTGATTGTGGTGTGCGGAAAACTGCCGCAAATGCTATCACATGCCCGCAAGCTGTCGCATAAGGATGCCAACGGCGGCAATCAGAGAAGTTTATGCAAGGTACGGCTGAACGATGCGGGGGAAGATGGGGTGGGTGACGGGACTCGAACCCGCGACGACAGGGATCACAACCCTGGGCTCTACCAACTGAGCTACACCCACCATAGTGTGGTGGAACACCCGGCGGCCTTGGATGGCACGCCCGGCAGGACTCGAACCTGCAGCCTACGGCTTAGAAGGCCGTTGCTCTATCCAGTTGAGCTACGGGCGCTCATTCGAGACCCTTCGGCACGAAAGGCATGTATTCCCGGGACGCAGCCCGGGGTGTCTGGTCGGAGTGGCGGGATTTGAACCCACGACCCCCAGTACCCAAAACTGGTGCGCTACCAGGCTGCGCTACACTCCGAAAATGTGGCGCGTATTGTAGGAAGCGCCCCAGAAGGTGTCAAGCTTGCCCTTGCGGTTTTTTGGCGTGTTTCGGGCGGAACGCCTTGACGAAGGCCTCGTTGGTCTCCAGGTACGGCCCTTCGATCAGGTCGATGCAGTAGGGCACGGCGGGAAAGACCGCCTCCAGGCACTCGGCAATGGCCGAGGGCTTGCCCGGCAGGTTGATGATCAGGCTGCTGCCGCGCACGCCGGCAATCTGGCGTGACAGAATGGCAGTGGGCACATACTGCAGCGAGACGGCGCGCATCTGTTCGGCAAAGCCGTCGAGAATCTTGTCGCACACCGCCTCGGTAGCCTCCGGCGTCACATCCCGCCTGGCCGGGCCGGTGCCGCCGGTGGTGAGGATCAGGCAGCAGCCCTCCTCATCCGCCAGCTCCTTCAGGGTGGCCTCGATTACCGGCTGCTCGTCCGGAATCAGGCGCGCCACCGGCTCCCACGGCGTTTTCAGCGCCTTGCCGATCCAGTCCTGCATGGCCGGCCCGCCCTTGTCCTCATACACGCCCTGGCTGGCGCGGTCGGAGACTGTCACAAAACCGATCCTGACCTTGTTTTTCATGCGCAAACCTTGAAAATTCACCGTTCAAGCGCCATATGATAGCGTCAAACCGCATTTTTCAGGAGCGCCATGAGCGAGGAACAGGTAAAAATGGGGGAGACCCCGTCTGCAGAAGAACCGAGAGAGGCGGAGCTGGTCGAGGAGAACACGCCGCCTGCGAAAGCAGACGCCCAGCTGCCGCGCACCCTCTATCTGCTGCCGATCAAGGACCGCCCCTTCTTTCCCGGCCAGACGCTGCCGGTGGTGCTCAACAAGTCGGCCTGGCTCGAGACGCTGGAGGCGGTGGCGGACGCCCAGCAGAACGTCATCGGCGTGGTGTTCACCACCGCCGAGGACAACCAGCGCGCAAGGCCGGACGAGCTGGCCCGCATCGGCACGGTGGTGCGCATCCACGACCTGAAGGTCAAGGAAGACCACATCCAGCTCATCGCGGAGGGGCTGCGCCGCTTCCGCATCGACCATCTGGTGTCCGAGCAGCCGCCCTACAAGGCGGTGGTGGACTACCCGGAGGACATTCACGACGCCTCCGAGACGGAACTGAAGGCCTACGGGCTGGCGCTGATGAACGCCTTCCGCGAGCTTTTGCCCCTCAACCCCCTCTACAGCGAGGAGCTGCGCTACTTCCTCAACCGTTTCGGCCCCTCCAACCACGCCCAGCTGGCGGATTTCGCCGCCACGCTCACCACCGCCGAGGGCGAGAAGCTGCAGGAGGTGCTGGAGACGCTCAACCTGAGCGAACGGCTGGAGAAGGCGCTCAGGCTGATCCAGGACGAAATCGAGATCTCCCGCATTCAGAGCAACATCCGCGAGCGGGTGGAGGAAAACCTTACCCAGCACCAGCGGGAGTTCTTCCTCAAGCAGCAGCTCAAGGAGATCCAGAAGGAGCTGGGCATCGTCAAGGATGACCGCACCGCTGACGTGGACCTGTTCCGCGAGCGCATCGAGAAGCTGCAGCTGACGGAAGAGGCCCGCGCCAAAGCGGAAGAGGAACTGGACAAACTCGGCGTGCTGGACCCCCACTCGCCCGAATACGCCGTCTCGCGCAACTGGCTCGACTGGCTCACCCAGCTGCCGTGGGGCGTGCACAGCGAGGACCGGCTCGATCTGGACCACGCCCGCAAGGTGCTGGACAGACGCCACGACGGGCTGGAAGACGTCAAGGAGCGTATTCTGGAATTCATCGCCGTCGGCAAACTCAAGGGCGAGGTCTCCGGCGCCATCATTCTGCTGGTGGGGCCGCCCGGCGTGGGCAAGACCTCCATCGGCAAGTCCATCGCCGAGGCGCTGGGGCGCAAGTTCTACCGATTCAGCGTCGGCGGCATGCGCGACGAGGCGGAGATCAAGGGGCACCGACGCACCTACATCGGTGCCATGCCGGGCAAGTTCATTCAGGCGCTCAAAACCGTGGGCACCGCCAACCCGGTCATCATGCTGGACGAGATCGACAAGATCGGCGCCAGCTATCAGGGCGACCCGGCCTCCGCCCTGCTGGAGGCGCTGGACCCGGAGCAGAACAGCGAATTTCTCGATCACTATCTGGACGTGCGCTTCGACCTGTCCAACGTGCTGTTCGTCTGCACCGCCAACCAGCTGGACACCATCCCCGGCCCGCTGCTGGACCGCATGGAGGTGATCCGCCTCTCCGGCTACATCACCGAAGAGAAGGTGGCCATCGCCAGACACCACCTGTGGCCGCGCCTGCTGGAAGAAGCGGGGCTGAAGCGCAGTCAGCTGCGCATCACCGAGGCGGCCATCCGCCATGTGATCGAGGGCTACGCCCGTGAGGCCGGCGTGCGTTCCCTGCAGAAACAGCTGGGCAAGATCGTGCGCAAGGCGGCCATGAAGCTGGTCACCGACGAAGCGGACAGTCTCACCATCCATGTGAACGACCTGCCGGACTACCTGGGCCAGCCCCGCTTCCATGCAGAAAAACACCCGCGGCTGATCGGCACCGTGGTGGGACTGGCGTGGACGGCCATGGGCGGCGCCACGCTCACGGTGGAGGCCACCCGCGTGCATACCCTCAACCGCGGCTTCAAGCTCTCCGGCCAGTTGGGCGAGGTAATGCAGGAATCGGCCAACATCGCCTACAGCTACATCAGTTCGCACCTGCAGCCCTACAAGGCGGATCCGGAGTTCTTCGACCGCGCCTTTGTCCACCTGCATGTGCCCGATGGCGCCACGCCGAAGGACGGCCCCAGCGCCGGCATCACCATGGCCACCGCCCTGCTCTCCCTGGCCCGTGGCGAGCCGGTGCGCCAGCCGCTGGCCATGACCGGCGAGCTCAGCCTCACCGGACAGGTGCTGCCGGTGGGCGGCATCCGCGAGAAGGTCATCGCCGCACGCCGGGCCGGCATCCACACGCTGGTGCTGCCGGAGGACAACCGCAAGGACTTCGAAGAACTGCCGGACTATCTGAAGGAGGGGCTGGAAGTGCACTTTGCCCGCCACTATGACGATGTGGCACGGCTGGCCTTCAACATCCGCAGCAAATCCCCCGCACTCAAGGCGTGGCTGGAGCGGGAGGCCGCTCAGGCCGCCGAAGGGTGCAAAAGCTGACTTCCGGCTTGACTTGAGCGGCACCGCTCTATAGAATTCCGCCTCTGTCAGGCCAGCGTGGCGGAACTGGTAGACGCGACGGATTCAAAATCCGTTGGGGTAAAACCCGTGTCGGTTCGAGTCCGACCGCTGGTACCAACCCAAGCCAC
>JALVTA010000132.1 GCA_027036095.1 Thiotrichales bacterium
GCCAGTTCGCGCACCTTGTCGTAATCGATGCGACCGGTGTCGTTGTCGATGCCATACTGCACCGAGTTGAACACCTGGCCGGAAAAGTTCACCTTGGCGCCGTGGGTCAGGTGACCACCGTGAGCCAGGCTCATGCCCAGCAGGGTATCCCCCGGATTCATCAGCGCCAGATAGACCGCCGCATTGGCCTGAGAGCCGGAATGAGGCTGCACATTGGCGTAATCGCAGCCGAACAGCTCGCAGGCGCGGTCGATGGCCGCCTGCTCCACGATATCCGCGTTCTCGCAGCCGCCGTAATAGCGCTTGCCCGGATAGCCCTCGGCATACTTGTTGGTGAATACGGAGCCCTGCGCTTCCATCACCCGCGGGCTGGTGTAGTTTTCCGAAGCGATCAGCTCCACATGCTCCTCCTGACGGCGCGCCTCGCGGGCGATGGCGTCAGCGATCAGATCATCGTATCCGGCAATGGTCATGGACTTGTCAAACATGATTTCAGGCTCCGTAGCTTGCGATTCAAAACGGCAATATTCTATCAGCCCAATCCCTGCACGACCATGAAGCCCTTTCTATAATAGATGGCATTTATTCATCGACGGGCAGACGCAGACACCATGGCGCAATACATCTACACCATGAACCGGGTGAGCAAGGTCGTGCCGCCCAACCGCTACATCCTCAAGGACATTTCCCTCTCCTTCTTCCCCGGCGCCAAGATCGGCGTGCTGGGCCTCAACGGCGCGGGCAAGTCCACGCTGCTGCGCATCATGGCCGGCGTGGACAAGGAATATGAAGGCGAGGCACGCCCGCAGCCGGGCATCAAGATCGGCTATCTTCCGCAGGAGCCGCAGCTGGACGAAAGCAAGGACGTGCGCGGCAACGTGGAGGGAGGCCTGGGCGAGCTGAAAGCCCTGCTGGAACGCTTCAACGAAGTGACCGCCGCCTTCGCCGACCCGGACGCGGACTTCGACAAGCTGCTGGCGGAACAGGCGGAACTGCAGGACAAGATCGATGCCGCCGGCGGCTGGGAGCTGGAGCGCAAGCTGGAAATCGCCGCCGACGCCCTGCGCCTGCCGCCGTGGGATGCGGACGTGAGCAAGCTCTCCGGCGGCGAGAAGCGCCGCGTGGCCCTGTGCAAGCTGCTGCTCTCACAACCGGACATGCTGCTGCTGGACGAACCCACCAACCATCTGGACGCCGAATCCATCGCCTGGCTGGAGCGCTACCTGCACGACTATCCGGGCACGGTGGTGGCCATCACCCACGACCGCTATTTCCTCGACAATGTGGCCGAGTGGATTCTGGAGCTCGACCGCGGCGAAGGCATTCCGTGGAAGGGCAACTACTCCAGCTGGCTGGAGCAGAAGGAGAAGCGCCTGGAGCAGGAAGCGAAACAGGAACAGGCGCGCATCAAGGCCATGAAGCAGGAGCTGGAGTGGGTGCGCAGTAATCCGAAAGGGCGTCAGGCCAAATCCAAGGCGCGCATCCAGCGCTTCGAGGAACTGGCCAACCAGAGCACCCAGAAACGCAACGAGACCAACGAGCTTTACATTCCCGTGGCCGAACGGCTGGGCAACAAGGTCATCGAGGCAAAGAACGTCACCAAGGCCTTCGGCGACCGGCTGCTGATCGACGACCTCTCCTTCAACGTGCCGCCGGGGGCCATCGTGGGCATCATCGGCCCCAACGGTGCGGGCAAGTCCACCCTGTTCCGCATGATCATCGGTCAGGAACAGCCCGATGCCGGCACCATCGAACTGGGCGAGACGGTCAAGCTGGCCTATGTGGACCAGAGCCGCGACAGCCTCGACCCGGACAAGACCGTCTGGGAGGAGATCTCCGACGGACAGGACATCATCCGCGTCGGCAACCACGAGATCAACTCCCGCGCCTATGTGGGCCGCTTCAACTTCCGCGGCACGGACCAGCAGAAATACATCCACCAGCTCTCCGGCGGCGAGCGCAACCGGGTGCATCTGGCCAAGATGCTGCGCTCCGGCGGCAACGTGCTGCTGCTGGACGAACCCACCAACGATCTGGACGTGGAAACTCTGCGGGCGCTGGAAGAAGCGCTGCTGGAGTTCGCCGGCACGGCACTGGTCATCTCCCATGACCGCTGGTTCCTCGACCGCATCGCCACCCACATCCTCGCCTTCGAGGGCAACTCCGAGGTGGTGTGGTTCGAAGGCAACTACTCCGAATACGAAAAGGACCTGAAGCGACGCAAGGGCGCGGACGCGGCCAACCCGCACCGCATCAAGTACAAACCGGTCGTGCGCGACTGACAAGGAGGCTGTCATGCCCGAACAACTCGCCAAGGCAAAATCCCATCTGGAAGCGATCGCCAACGCCTTCCCCGACCCCATCTTCATCATGGGCGAGGACGGCACCTATCTGGACGTGATCGGCGGCAGCGAGCGCTCCCTCTACGCCGACGGTCACCCGCTGATCGGCAAGAAGTACCACGACGTGCTGCCGCAGGAGATGGCCGACCGCTTCCTCAAGGTGGTGCAGATCACCCTCAAGACCGGCCGCCTGCAGGAGATCGAATACGAACTGGCCGACGAGGACATCGAGGGCATCGACCCGCAGAACCGCGGCACCCAGTGGTATGAGGCGCGCATCTACCCAGTGGATACCGACGCCTACGGCCAGCCCGCCGTGCTGTGGCTTGCGATCAACATCACCCGCCGCAAGCACATGGAAGAGCAGCTGGAGGCGATGAACAAGTTCGACCCGCTGACCAACCTGCTCAACCGAGACTTCTTCCTCGGCGTGCTCGACGAAGAACTCAAGCGTGCACAGCTCAACAGCCAGCCCCTGTCGCTGATCAAGATTGATCTGGAATGTTTCCGCAACGTCGTGGACACCTTCGGGCATGAGGCGGGCGACAAGGCCATCCTCCATGCCGCCCACGCCCTCAGACGCACCATTGAGGACGAAAACCTGGGCTTTCTGGCCCGTCTCAGCTGTGACCAGTTCATGGCCGCCTTGCCCGGTGTCAAGGCAGTAGACGCCTTCCGCATCGCCAAGCTGGCTCAGAAGAACATCAGCAAGCAGCAGCTGGAATTCGACGGCATCCGCACCTGCCTGACCACCCGCGCTGGCGTAACCGAAGTGCGCGACCCGGGTGACAACGCCGAGGCGCTGTTCAAACGGGTCAACCAGGCCATCCGCGATCTGGAAGGCAGCCGCGAAATCACCAAGATCGCCTGAACGGGTCGCCTTTGACACCGGTGTTAGAATGAACCGCTGACTTGAAAACGGAGCAGACATGAGCGCAAAGATCATTGACGGCAAGGCGGTGGCCCAGCGCCTGCGCCAGCAGATTTGCCAACAGGTAGACACCCTGGTGGCCGCCGGACGCCGCCGCCCCGGGCTGGCGGTCGTGCTGGTGGGCGAAGACCCCGCCTCTCAGGTATATGTGCGCAACAAGAAGAAGGCCTGCCATGAGGTCGGCTTTGCCGACTTCTCCTACGAGCTACCCGCCGACGCTTCCGAGGCGGAAGTGCTGGAGCTGATCGACCGACTCAACGACCATGACGAGGTGGACGGCATTCTGGTGCAGCTGCCGGTGCCGGATCAGATAAATCCGGACAAGATCATCGAGCGCATCCGTCCGGACAAGGACGTGGACGGTTTCCACCCCTACAACATGGGCCGGCTGGCCACCCGCAACCCGCAGCTTGCGCCCTGCACGCCCCACGGTGTCATGACCCTGCTGGCGGAGACCGGCCAGCCCATCCGCGGCAGGAACGCCGTGGTGGTGGGTGCATCCAACATCGTAGGGGTGCCCATGGCGCTGGAGCTGCTCAACGCCCGCGCGACCGTCACCGTGTGCCACAGCGCCACGCAGGACCTGCCCGCCAAGGTCTCCGAGGCGGACATTCTGGTCGTGGGCGTGGGCATTCCGGAAATGATCAAGGGGGAATGGATCAAGCCGGGCGCCATCGTCATCGACGTGGGCATCAACCGTCTGGATGATGGACGGCTGGTAGGCGATGTCGAATTCGAGACAGCGAAGGATCGGGCTGGCTGGATCACTCCCGTCCCCGGCGGCGTCGGCCCCATGACCATCGCCACCCTGCTGGAAAATACGCTGCAGGCCTATCGACTGCGTGAAGGAGACGCCCAATGAAACATGCACTTTTGACAACCGGTCTGCTGGCCCTGGCGCTAACCGTACAGGCCGGCGAGACCAAAAAGCGGGATTTTTCCGTGCCGGATGACGTGCGTAAGGCGCCGACCCTCAACCTGTGCATTGATTACGCCACCCAGAAGGATGCCGGCAAAAAGCAGGCCGAACACGACGAGCTCAGGCGCCGCGGCATGCTCAGCGTCAAGGACGAAGACCTGCTGGCCGGCCGCCAGAAGGCACTGGAAAACGGCAACACCCGCTGTGCCATGTACATGACCCGTGGTATTCCCCTGCATGAGAAGGGCAAGTTCATCAAGCACACCTGGGTACGCACGCCCAAGATCGTCCATGTGTATCCGGACAAATACTATGTGACCCAGAGCGGTGTCATCACCCGCGTATATGAACGCAAGCCGGGACAGCTGCCACCTGCACTGGAGAAGAAGGCGCCCAAGGTGGCGCCACCGCCGGTGCTGATGCATGCAGGGCCGGCCCAACCTGAACCTGAGAAGAAACACAAGGAGTGATCGGACATGAGCATGACCCAGGACGAAATGAAACAGGCGGTGGCCAAGGCCGCCATCGAATATGTGGAGCCCGGCACCATCATCGGCGTCGGCACCGGCTCCACCGCCAACTACTTCATCGACGAACTGGCCAAAATCAAAAATAGGATCGAGGGCACCGTGGCCTCCTCCAAAGCTACGGAAGAGCGCCTCAAGGGGCACGGCATTCCCGTGTTCGACCTCAACACCGTGGATGAGATGTCCGTCTATATCGACGGCGCCGACGAGTTCGACCGCCATCTGCACCTGACCAAGGGTGGCGGCGGTGCGCTCACGCGCGAAAAGATCGTCGCCGCGGTGGCGAAAAAGTTCGTCTGCATCGCCGACGAGACCAAGAAGGTGGACATTCTCGGCAAGTTCCCGCTGCCGATTGAAGTGATCCCCATGGCACGCAGCTATGTGGCACGCGAGATCGTCAAGCGCTTCGGCGGCGAACCTGTGTGGCGGCAGGACTTCATCACCGACAACGGCAACATCATCCTCGATGTCCACGGGCTGGAAATCGTCGATCCGGTCGGGCTGGAGCGGGAGCTGAACAATATTGTCGGCGTGGTGACCAACGGCCTGTTCGCCGCCCGCAAGGCGGACGTGCTGCTGTGCGGCACCGCTAGTGGCGTGGAAACCATCACGGACTGACACTATGGGACAGAAACTGCTCGCTGCCGTCGTCATTCTGCTGCTGGGCGCGCTGGCCTATGTCACCCTGTTCGAGGACGGTCTCGGCAAGGCGCCGGATGTCACCGTCACCACTCTGGACGGCGAAAAGGTGGCGCTGGGCAAGCCGGGCAAGCCGGTGCTGGTCAACTTCTGGGCCACCACCTGCCCCGGCTGCATTGCTGAAATGCCTCATCTGGCCGAGATGAAAAAACGCCTGGGTGACCGCTTCGAACTGGTGGCCATCGCCATGACCTACGACCCCATCGAGCAGGTCAACAACTACCGCAAGGCCCATCCGTGGCCGTTCAAGTGGGCCCATGATCCGGACGGCTCCCTGGCGCAGGCGTTCGGCGGCGTGAACCTCACCCCCACCTCGTTTCTCATCGCCCCCAACGGCAATATCGTCTATCGCAAGGTGGGCGAGGTGGACTTCCAGCTGGTGGAGCAGAAAATCCAACAGATGAGTCCTGAACTGCAATGAAAGGTCTCTACGCCATTACCGATCCGTATCTCACCCCCGGCGATACGCTCTTCGATGCCGTGCAGGCAACACTGGACGGCGGCGCACGCGTGCTGCAATACCGGGACAAGCTGCACGAGGCCGGCGACCGTCTGCGCATCGCCCAGCAGTTGCGGGAGCTGACAGCCGCCCACCGGGCCCTGCTAATCATCAATGACGACATGGCTCTGGCCGCCGCCGTGGAAGCCGACGGCGTGCATCTGGGGCAGGACGACGCCCCGCTGGAGGCGGCACGGGAAAAGCTGGGGGATGAGGCCATCATCGGCGTCTCCTGCTACGCGGATCTGGCCCGCGCACGGCAGGCGGCACAGGCCGGTGCCAGCTATGTGGCCTTCGGGCGGGTGTTCCCTTCCCGCACCAAACCCCACGCCACACCGGCCCCCCTGTCGCTGCTCACCCGGGCAAAGGCAGAACTTGACATCCCGGTGGTGGCCATCGGCGGCATCACGCTGGAGAACATCGACCGGGTGGTGGCAGCGGGAGCCGACATGGCCGCCGTCATTCATGGCCTGTTCGGTCAGAACGACATTCGTGCGGCGGCGCAGGCCTTCTGCGCCGCCTTTCGATCCTGAATCACAAGAGGATGACCATGAACCGTTCCCATCAACTGTTTCAACATGCACAGGTTCACATTCCCGGCGGCGTCAACTCGCCGGTGCGCGCCTTCCGCGGCGTCGGGGGCGATCCGGTGTTCTTCGAGCGTGCCAAGGGGGCCTACCTCTACGACGTGGACGGCAAGCGCTACATCGACTATGTGGCCTCCTGGGGGCCGGCCATTCTCGGCCATGCCGATGACGAGGTGGTAGAGGCCGTCGCCCGTCAGGCCGAAAAGGGGCTGAGCTTCGGCGCACCCACCGAGCTGGAAGTGGAAATGGCCGATCTGGTGTGCGAACTGATTCCGTCGGTTGAAATGGTGCGCATGGTCAACTCCGGCACCGAAGCCACCATGACCGCCATCCGCCTGGCCCGTGGCGTCACCGGCCGGGACAAGATCGTCAAGTTCGAAGGCTGCTACCACGGCCACGCCGACAGCC
>JALVTA010000133.1 GCA_027036095.1 Thiotrichales bacterium
TTTTTCAATCAGGACTACCTCAAGGTGGCCGAGCTGCACATCGAGTCCGGCTGGGTGCCGCCGGACACCCGCGTCAACGAGCTGGAAGCCGCCTTCCGCGCCGTCAGCGAACCCATCTGGGGCCGCCCCATCAAGGAGATCTCCTTCGGCCTGTTCCTCATGCGCCTGTTCCAGACGGCGCGGCGTTTCGGCATGGAAGTGCAGCCACAACTGGTGCTGCTGCAGAAGACGCTGCTCAACATCGAAGGGCTGGGCCGCCAGCTGAATGACGAGCTGGACCTGTGGGACACCGCCAAGCCCTTCCTGGAAGCGTGGATGAAGGAACGGATCGGCCTGCGCGGCTTCGTGCGCAATGCCCGTGAGGAGCTGCCCTACTGGCTGGAACGGGCGCCGGAGCTGCCCAAGCTGATCCACCGGGTGCTGGATGATGCCGCCCACCGCCCCGGCCAGCCCACCACCGCTGAACTCCAGGCGCTGCGGCAGGAGCTGATCCGCAACCGCCGTGCCGCGCGCAACCGCACCTTCGGCATCATGCTGGTGGTACTCGCTCTGGTGCCCGTCTTCCCCCTCGGACTGGTCGAGCAGGGGGTGCTCATGGCCCTCGGCCTGCTGCTGATGCTCAAGGACTGATCACACCGGCGGGCCGCCACGGGCAGCCATCTCGGCAAAGTGCGCCGTGGCAAAGTCCATGGTGTTGACGTGGTTGTCGAACCATCCGGGCCAGATCTCGAAGACGAACTGCCTGAGCAGCGCCAGCTCGCCGTTTTCTTCATAACGGCGCACCACCTCCTCCAGCTGGGCCAGCACCCGCTCATGCTCGGCCCGGTGCACCGGATAGGCGGGAAAGCCCGTCTCCTCCATGATGCGATGCTCGTTGTCGAAGTGGGCGCGGGTGTGGGCCAGCCATTCATCAAGCGCCTCGCGCAGCGGCGCCGACTTACCGCCCTGCTCCACCGCCTCGATCAGATCGCCAATGCGGTTGACCATATCGATTTCCTCGGCATGCACCGCGTTCATGTCCTCACGCGCCACTCTGGGCATGCTTTCTGCTTGGTAAACTGCCATAATTGCCTCCTGTCAGCAGGGTCTTTTCCATGTTAAGGCAGCCATTCCCACATAGCCCAAAAGTTTTCTATCGGACACCATGAGCGCCCTTTTTGCCCAACTTGTCGGCGTGCTGATCATCGCCGCCGCCATGCTGGCCGGCGGTTCGCTGCTGCTGTTTGTCAATGTGCCCTCCATCCTCATCGTGCTGGGTGGCACGCTGGCGGCGACCCTGATCCGCTTCCGGCCCGCGGACTTTCTCAACGCCATTGCCATGAGCTGGCGCGCCATCTTCCCGCCCAAGGAAATTTCCGACCTGCCCGGTCTGATCGACCTGACCGAGGAACTGCTCAGAGTGACGCGCCGGCAGGGTCTGCTGGCGGCAGAAAATGTGGAGATCGGCAACCGCTTCTATCAGGAATCCGTGCAGATGCTGGTGGACGGCTATCCGGAAGAAGCAATGAAGAAGTTTCTGGAGGAAGAGCGCCACCTGTTCCGGGAAAAGGCCGAAACCGCCGCCGGCGTCTTCCGCGCCATGGGGGACGTCGCCCCGGCCTTCGGCATGATCGGCACGCTGGTGGGGCTGGTGCAGATGCTGGCCAACCTCTCCGACCCCAGCAGCATCGGCCCGGCCATGGCGGTGGCGCTGCTGACCACCCTCTACGGCGCCCTGCTGGCCAATCTGTTCGCCCTGCCTGTGGCCGACCGCATCGAAACCTGGGCGGAGGATGAAGCCGTGCGCATGGCGCTCATCGCCGATGCGGTCATGTTCATCATCCACGGCGAGCATCCGACCCGCGCCCGCCAGCTGCTGTCGGTCTATCTGCACGGCAAACAGAAGGCCGTCCCCGAACAGGAGGCCGCGGAATGAGCCGCAAGAACAGCGGCGCGCCGGCCTGGCTGGCCACCTTTGCCGACATGATGTCGCTGCTGATGGCTTTTTTCGTCATGCTGTTCGCCATGTCCACCATCGAGGTGGAAAAGTATGAGGCCGTGGTCAGATCCATGACCGACGCCCTCGGCCACGGCCGTGACCTGACCGCCAGCCAGAAACAGTATTTCCAGCAGCACCGGACACAGTCGGAGCCCAGCGACAGCACCGGCACGGCAGAAAAGACGCCCATCGAGGACCTCAAGCCCCTCTACGACAGCCTGATCCAGACCTACGCCAGCGCCCTTGAGAAACAGCAGCTCAACGTGCAGCTGGAAGACAGAGGACGCAAGCTGCGCATCACCTTCCCCAGCAGCGTGGCCTTCCCACCGGGGCGGGCCACCCTCACGCCCGAATTCCTGCGCCTGCTGCGCAAGCTGCCGGACTGGTCCGGGGAGCCGGTCACCCTGCAGGTGCTGGGGCACACCGACAGCCGTCCCATCCACAGCCCGCGCTTCCGCAACAACTGGGAGCTCTCCGCCGCCCGGGCCGCCTCGGTCATCGAAACGCTCATCCGTCTGGGCAAGATCCGTCCGCAGCAGGCGCGCGCCGTGGGACTGGCGGACACACGGCCGCTAGATCCCCGTCCCACACCGGAGGCCTGGCGCAAAAACCGTCGTGTGGAAATTCTGGTAGAGAGCGCCGCCGCGCCCATCGAGACAAAAGAGATCAAATGAAGGCGCCCCGACCGGGACGCCCGAAAGGGATCAGGCCTTCTTGGTATATTCGGCCACGATGTAGATGCTGGTGCCGTTCACCTTGCCCTCGAAGTGCCGGCCGTCATCGGTGATGCGAATGTTCTTCACCTGGGTGCCGCGCTTGGCAGTGAAGCCCGCACCCTTCACATCCAGATCCTTGACCAGAATGACGGTGTCGCCGTTGCGCAGAATATTGCCGTGGGCGTCCTTGAGGGTCAGCTCCTCTTCCTCCTCGTCGCCCGCCTCGGCCCACTCCAGCACCTCCGGCTCCAGATAGAGCATGTCCAGCAGGTCCTGCGCCCAGGTTTCACCCTCGGCCGCCAGTTTCTTCAGCAGGCGCCAGGCCGCCACCTGCACCGCTGGCTCCTGCGACCAGGCCGACTCGTTCAGGCAGCGCAGATGGTTGGCATCCAGCGCCGCCTCACCGCTCAGCTGATCCCGGCAGACGGCGCACAGCGCCACCGTCTCATCCCGCGGCGCCAGTGCCACCGCCTCGACGTCCCGGTCCGACCCACACAGTTGACATACATCGCTCATCGCGCTTCTCCTTCAATGATGGCGGCCCCGCCGCCAGTTGTGACAATGGTAAATCCTGAATTCGGCGCCCAGCGTCTGTTCCTGCCAGCGCGCCGGCCAGTGTTCCAGCAGCCGGCAGTGCTCGAACAGCCCGCGCCCGGCCGGTGTGCCGGCGTCATTGAAATAAGTGTGCCACAGCACCACACCGTCCGTCCCTTGCGGCAGGCGACCGAACCAGAAATCGAACTGGGTTCGCCTGCCATCCGCGCTGAACACGGCCGGGTCCGCCCGGTGGCGCAGATACCAGGCAGGGCGGCTCACCAGCGACCAGTTGCCGGAAAACTTGCGCACCTCAATGCCCTGCCGGGCCAGTTGCGCCTGCCAGCGCTCCAGCCGCATGCTCGCATCCTGCCAGCCGGCGATCTCAAGACGCGGGTCCAGCCCCTTGAACGGCCAGGCGGCCCCGGCCAGCAATGCCGCCACGCCGACCCACGCCAGCCCGCCGTAGAGACCATGCAGCCACAGCGCCCAGCGTCGGGCCGCCAGCCACCAGGCCAGCAGCGGCAGCAGCAGCCACCAGCCCACCGCCGGCCAGTGAGGAAGAATCGGCTCGTGTCCGGCGCTCCAGCCGAACAGCGCCAGCACCGGCAGGGCAAACAGCAGCGTAAAGCGACCACCCTCCGGCAGACGGCGCCAGCGCAGCAGCGCCCAGCCCAGCACCGCCAGCGCGGCCAGATAGAGCACCGGCCCGTAGGCCCCCAGCTGCCGCCCCTGACTGATGGCAAAGCGACGCAGCGACCAGTCCGCATGGCGCGTGCCGTGGTGCAGCTGGTAGAGAAAGGAGGCCCAGTCATGCTGAAGGTTCCACCACAGCACCGGCGCGAGCATCGCCAGCGTCAGCCCCGCCGCGCCCCACAGGCCCGGCTGAGCCAGCCAGCGCCAGCGTCCATAGAGGACGATCACCAGCAGCACCGTCACCACCAGCGTGATGGCCGTGTACTTGGACAGGGCCGCCAGCCCCAGCAGCACGCCCAGCACCCACGGCTGGCGCAGCCTTTCATCATGACGGTGGCGCCACAGCCAGCGGGCCAGCACCACGGTGACCAGCGCCAGCGGCAGATCCGGCAGCGGGGAAAGGGTCAGGCCATGCAGCAGCGGGCTGAACAGGGCCAGAAACAGCACCCAGCCACCAATCGTGGGCGTCTGTGGAAACAGCGTCTCCGCCAGCCGCACCAGCTGCCAAAGCAGCGCCAGCCCCAGCATGATGGCCGGCAGGCGCACCGCCCAGTCGGCGTCCAGTCCGCGCACGAAGGGCCACTCCAGCCAGCCGATCAGCGGCGGGTGGTCAAAGTAGCTCCAGTCCGGATACCAGCCGTAGAGCGCATAGTGGGCCTCGTCCACGCCCAGCGGGATCAGCCCGTTGAGCCACAGGTGCAGCCCCAGCAGGCCGACAAGCAGCAGAAACAGATGGCGGGATGCGATCATGCGGCGATTGTAAAACAAAAAGGCCACCGCAACGGGTGGCCTTGGAATCTGGTGGCTGCACCTGGATTCGAACCAGGGACCCCATCATTATGAGTGATGTGCTCTGACCAACTGAGCTATGCAGCCGAGATGCGCGTATTTTAGGATTTTTCCACCAAAAATCAACCGTCGGCGCAGATTTTGCCGCGCGCCCACGCAGGCACCCGGCAAAAATGGGGGAGCCCCCGTCTCCGCCGCCTACACATTGAAGCGGAAGTGCATGATGTCGCCATCCTGCACGATGTAGTCCTTGCCCTCCAGCCGCATCTTGCCGGCTTCCTTGGCGCCCTGCTCGCCGCCATATTCGATGAAGTCCTCATAGGCGATCACTTCGGCGCGGATGAAGCCCTTCTGGAAGTCGGTGTGGATCACACCGGCCGCCTCCGGCGCGGTGGCCCCCTTTCTCACCGTCCAGGCCCGCACTTCCTTGACGCCGGCGGTAAAGTAGGTCTGCAGGCCGAGCAGGTCGTAACCGGCACGGATGACCCGGTTGAGGCCCGGCTCCTCCAGCCCCATCTCCTCAAGAAACGCCAGCTTCTCGTCATCCTCCAGCTCGGCGATCTCCGCCTCGATGGCGGCGCACACCGGCACCACCGGCGCGCCTTCCTTCTCGGCCAATGCCCTCACCGCGTCCAGATGGGGGTTGTTGTCGAAGCCGTCCTCGTTGACGTTGGCGATGTACATCATCGGCTTGATAGTGAGCAGGTGAAGATCATAGAGCGCGTCGATCTCCTCCTCGCTCAATCCCTGAGCGCGGATGAGCGTGCCCTGCTCCAGCCCGGCCAGCACCTTCTCGTAGAGTTCCAGCAGTGCCTTGGCCTCCTTGTCGCCGGACTTGGCCTTGCGCTGCACCTTGTTGATGGCCTTCTCGACACTCTCCATGTCCGCCAGCATCAGCTCGGTGTTGATCACCTCGATGTCGGAGACAGGATCCACCCGCCCGGCCACATGGACGATGTCGTCATTGTCGAAGCAGCGCACCACCTGGGCGATGGCGTCCGTCTCGCGGATGTTGGCCAGAAACTTGTTGCCCAGCCCCTCGCCCTTGGAGGCGCCTTCCACCAGACCGGCGATATCCACGAACTCCATGGTGGTGTAGAGGGTGCGTTCCGGCTTGACGATCTCGGCGATGCGGTCGGCGCGCGGGTCCGGCACCGGCACCACGCCCACATTGGGCTCGATGGTGCAGAAGGGGTAGTTGGCCGACTCGATGCCGGCGTTGGTCAGGGCGTTGAACAGGGTGGACTTGCCCACGTTGGGCAGCCCGACGATGCCGCACTTGAATCCCATGGAAGAAATCCTCTTATGCCTTGAATGAATGCAGGTGGTTCATGGCCGCGGCCCAGTCGCCGGAGACGATCTCCGGCAGCCAGCGCACGGCCTCGTCGATGGCCCGGTCGATGGCGGCACGCTCCGCCCTGCCCGGCGCCTTGAGCACATAGTCCACCACCTGATTGCGGTCGCCCGGATGGTCGATGCCGATGCGCAGGCGGCCGAACTCGCGGCTGCCCAGCGCCTTGATGATATCCTTCAGGCCGTTGTGGCCCCCATGCCCGCCCCCGCGTTTGAGCCGCACCGAGCCCACCGGCAGGTCCAGCTCGTCATGGGCCACCAGAATGCTTTCCGGCGGCAGTTTGTAGAAACGGGCCAGCGCCTGCACCGCCAGCCCGCTGCGGTTCATGAAGGTGGCCGGCTTGAGCAGCCAGATGTCCTCGCCGCCTGCCTGCACCCGGGCCAGTTCGCCATGAAACTTGGCTTCTGGACGAAAGGCCGCGCCTTCGCGGCGGGCCACTTCCTCCACAAACCAAAAACCGGCATTGTGCCGGGTCGCCTCGTATCTGGCGCCGGGATTGCCCAGCCCCACGATCGCCCTGACCTTGCACATATGCCGGTTCGGTTCGTCTGCCTGCGGCAGCTTACTTCTTGATCTTCGGCTTGGAGACCGCCACGACCGCCTGGTCGTATTCGGGCTTGCCGTGCAGCAGCGCAGTCAGCTCCACCCCTTCAGGCAGCGTCAGGTCGGACAGACGTTTGGTGGTGGCCGGCTGCATGTCGGACACGTCCACCACGATTTCGGTGGGCAGGTCCTTCGGATAGCAGCGGATCTCCACGGAGGAGAGGAAGAAGGTCATGAAGCCACCCATCTTGACGCCGGGCGCCACATCCTGGCCGACGAAGCGCAGCGGTACGCGCTT
>JALVTA010000134.1 GCA_027036095.1 Thiotrichales bacterium
GGGCCGGAGAACTTTGATGATTCCGTAGAGCTGCGTGAGGGCGAGGTGGTAGAGACCACCGATCCGGATGGCAACCCGGTGCAGTTCCGCATCACCCGCATTGAGGAAGACAGGGTCTATCTGACGGCAATCACCCGCTGGCCGGCAAGACGCTGGAATTCAAGGTGGAAGTGGTCGACGTCGAGTGATGAGCGCCACCGACCACCCGCATGAAAAGGGCGCGCAAGCGCCTTTTTTCGTTGCAGAGCCGCTGCCGGACGATGAGGCGTCGCTGCGTGCGCTGGTGGAACGCTGGGCGCCTGCCCGTCAGCGCCACCGGCTGCTGCGTCAGCTCGAAAAAGACGGGGCCTCCCCCATTTTTAAGGAGCGGCTGCGCGCCGCGCTGGAAAAAACCGCGGAAAGGCTGGAAAAACGGCCGGAAACCCTCCATTTCGACCCGGAGCTGCCGGTCAACCAGCGGCGGGAGGAAATAGTCGAGCTGATCCGCACCCATCAGGTGGTGGTCATCGCCGGGGAGACGGGTTCGGGCAAGACGACGCAGATTCCCAAGCTGTGCCTGGAGGCGGGGCAGGGGGTACGCGGACTGATCGGCTGCACCCAGCCGCGGCGTCTGGCGGCCCGATCCGTGGCTCAGCGTCTGGCAGAAGAACTGGACTCGAAACTGGGAGAGCGCGTTGGCTATCAGGTGCGTTTCCATGAGCAGGTGGGAGATGACGCCCTCATCAAGGTGATGACCGACGGTATCCTGCTGGCGGAGATCCAGAACGACCGCTGGCTCAGCCGCTATGACACGATCATCATCGACGAGGCGCATGAGCGCAGCCTCAATATCGACTTTCTGCTCGGCTACCTCAAGCGGCTGCTGCCGAGGCGGCCCGACCTGAAGGTGATCATCACCTCCGCCACCATCGACACCGAGGCCTTCTCGCGCCATTTCGACAATGCGCCGGTGATTGAGGTGAGCGGCCGCACCTGGCCGGTGGAGGTGCGCTACCGTCCGCTGGAGGCGGTGGAGGATGACGCCGGCAACCGTTTCGAGCCGAGCATGACTGACGGCATCATCGCCGCGCTGGACGAGCTGGCCGAGATCGACCCGTTCGGGGATGTGCTGGTGTTTCTCGTGGGCGAACACGACATCCGCGAAACCGCCGAGGCGATCCGCAAGCACGGCCTGAAAAATACAGAGCTGCTGCCGCTGTATGCGCGACAGCCGCTCAGCGAGCAGCAGAAGATCTTCCAGACCAATCCGCACAGGCGCCGGGTCATTCTGGCCACCAATGTGGCGGAAACCTCACTGACCGTGCCCGGCATCAAGTTCGTCATCGACACCGGGCTGGTGCGCATCAGCCGATACTCCCCGCGTCTCAAGGTCTTACGCCTTCCAGTTGAGAAGATTTCTCAGGCGTCCGCCAATCAGCGCAAGGGGCGCTGTGGCCGTGTGAGCGAAGGGGTGTGCATCCGCCTCTATTCAGAGGAGGATTTCAACGCCCGTCCGAAATACACCGACCCTGAGATCAGGCGCACTTCCCTGGCCAGCGCGCTGCTGCAGATGAAACGGTTGCGGCTGGGGGAGATGGCGGACTTTCCCTTCATCGATCCGCCGGAGCCGCGCCTGATCCGTGACGGCGAAAAGGCGCTGCACGAGATCGGCGCGCTGGATGAAAAAGGGCGGCTGACGCCCCTGGGTCATCAGGTGGCGCGTCTGCCGGTGGACCCTCACTTCGCCCGCATGATTCTGGAAGGCGAGCGCAACGGTGTGCTGGCGGAAGTGCTGGTAGTGGTTTCGGCCCTGTCCATTCAGGATCCGCGCGAGATGAAGGCGGAGGGCGCAGCCAAGGCTCATGCCCGCTGGCAGGATCCCCGTTCGGACTTTCTGTTCTTCATCCACCTGTGGCATTTCTACGAATATCAGAAGCGTCATCTCAGCCAGAATAAGCTGCGCAAGTTGTGCCGCACCAATGCGTTCTCCTTTCTGCGCATGCGGGAGTGGCACGACCTGTTCATGCAGCTGCGCGCCACCCTCAAGCAGATGGGCGTGGCGGTGCCGGACCTGCATCCGCTGGAAGCGTGCAGTGAACCGGACATGCCTGAAATGCGCCTGTCGGATGCCCATGCCGTCAGCCTGCACCGCAGTCTGCTGGCCGGCCTGCTGGGCAACGTGGCCATGAAGGATACGGACAACGCCTATCTGGGCGCGCGCAACAGCCGCATCCACATCCATCCTTCCTCCGTACTGTTCAGGCAGCGGCCCAAGTGGCTGGTATCCGCCGAGCTGGTGGAAACCACGAAGCTGTGGGCGCGCACCAATGCCCCCATCGATCCGCGCTGGATCGAACCGCTGGCGTGGCATCTGGTCAAGCGCAGCTACGAGGATCCCCACTGGGAGGCGCGCCGGGGGCAGGTGGGGGCCTATGAGAATGTCACTCTCTACGGCCTGCCGCTGGTGCGGCGGCGCAAGGTCAACTACGGGCGTATCAATCCGAAGGAGGCGCACCGCATCTTCATTCAGGCGCTGGCGGCGGGCGAGGTACGCACCCGCGTGCCCGCTATCGTGCACAACGAAAAACTGCGCCGGGAGGTGGAGTGGCTGGAGCACAAGATCCGCCGTCCGGACCTGCTGGTGGAGGAGACGGTGCTTCAGGACTTCTACGCTGCGCGCGTGCCGGAACACATCTACAGCGTGCCCGCTTTCGAGAAGTGGTGGAAACAGGCGGATGAGGCCACCCGCAAGAGGCTTTTTCTTGCCCGTGAACAGCTGATGAAGCGGGAGGCCGACGCGGACTGGCAGAAGGACTTTCCCGATCAGCTCCAGATTGACAACCATGTATTGTCGGTACGCTACCGCTTCGAGCCGGGGCAGGCGCGGGACGGAATCACCTTCCGCATTCCGCTGGAGGCGCTCGGCTGGCTGGATGACACCCGCTTTGACTATCTGACGCCGGGGCTGCTGGCCGAGAAGATCACCTTCTATCTGAAGAAGCTGCCCGGCGGGCTGCGTCGACATCTGGTGCCCGTGCCGGAGACGGCGAAGAAACTGGCCGCAGAGATGAAACCGGACAGGGGTGAGCCCTTCGTGCGACAGATGACCCGCCTTCTGCGTCGTTATCTGGCAGATGAGGTTGATGAGTCTCTGTTTGAAAACATTGATCTGCCTGACTATCTGAAACCCAAGTTTGAAGTAGTGGATGGTCGGGGAAAAGTGCTGGCCCGTGGTGCGGATATCGGAGTACTCCGCCAGCAGCTGGCCGAACGGTTGCGCAAGATCAGCCGCAGGGCGGCACAGGCGGAAACCTGGCAGGACTTTGAGCGACCGCTTCCGGAGAAGGTGGAGCGCACCGTAAGCGGCCAGCATTTCGTGCTCTATCCGGCCCTGCAGGCAGGGGACAGAGGGGTACAGTATGTGGAGCTGCCACAGCCGGATGCAGCACGGGAGGCACATGCTCAGGGCGTGCTGGCTCTGCTGCATCTGCGCCTGAAGGAGAAGGCGGACTACCTGCACAGGACGCTGCCTCTTAAACAGGTGTGTCTCATCTATGCGCCGCTGGGCAGCTGTGACAGCCTCAAGGAACAGATCATCCGGCGTGCCCTGCGCACACTGGTGCCGGCGCCGGAGACCATTCGTGATCCCGCCGCTTTTCACGCGGTGGAGGCGCAGGTGCGCAACGGCTGGATCGGACAGGCCCAGAAACTGGCTGAGCAGGTGGCGGACATCCTGCAGCGCTATCAGCAGGTGAGACGCCGGCTCAAGGGCGGCAATCCCCGTCTGCTGCAGGCGCTGGGTGACCTTCAGAGCCAGCTGGATGGGCTGGTGTTCGCCGGTTTTGTGGAAAAGGTGCCGGATCCCTGGTTCGCCCGCCTGAGCGTCTATCTGCGCGGCATCGAGCAGCGGCTGGAGCGGTTGGAGCAGAACCCGGGGCGGGATGCGCAGCAGATGGTCACTCTGCGGGAGGCCCGGGCACTGGTGGAGGGTGCGCTCAGGCGTCATGGCAAAACCGACGCCACCCTCCAGCTGCGCTGGCTGCTTGAGGAGCTGCGGCTGCAACTGTTCGCCCCCACCATTCGCACCCTGCAGCCCGTATCGCTGCGTCGTCTGGAAAAGATGATGGAAAAACTGTGACGATTTAATTGAGCGACAGGCCTGATGGATTAGAATGAACGGGCGCAGGCTTTCTGTTGTTCAACCCATGAGAATCGCAAGGAGGAACGCTCATGAAAAAATGGATGATGCTGATGGCGCTTTCCAGCGCCACGCTCCTGACCGCCTGCAGCGGCGGCAGTGAACAGGCCAGCCAGTCCGCCCAGGTATCTGCTGAAACCCAGCCGGCAGCGCAGGCCACCGCACCTGTAGAAAAAACTGCCGACTCATCCGCCTCCATGGCTGAAAAGGCCAGCGACATGGCCAAGTCTGCTGCGGACAAGACGGCCGAGGTGGCCAAATCCGCCGGTAACAAGGTAGCCGAGGTCACTCAGTCTGCCGGTGAGGCGGCGGCCAAGATTGCCGCAGCAGCAGGTGAGAAGGCGGATGAAACCGTCCATGCCGTACAGGGGGCCATGACACCGGCCAAGGAACCGGCGCAACCTAAGCCGCCGGCAGACAAGGGCGCAGCCATCTATGGGCAGTGTGTCGGTTGTCACGGACCTCATGGTGGTGGAGGGGTCGGTCCCAAGCTGGCCGGCCAGAGTGCCAATGAGATCATGGCCAAGCTGCATGCCTACAAGGCTGGGAAGCAGCGTGGCCCGCAGACGGCCATGATGGCGCCCATGGCGCAGGGGCTGTCCGATGCGGACATTGAGGCTGTGGCACACTATATTGCAAATAATTTCAAGTAAGAGTTTTAAAATATATTGTATTTCCTGTACTTCCCCGCTCTTTTGCGGGGTTTTTGTTTCTGAAAATGTCTGGAGATGATCTGGATCAATTTGGCTGTTTCTTGCTGGACCTAGAATCTCCTACAGGTTCATTACGGTGGGAGTCATCACATGCGTCAATTTGCCACTTTACTGTTTGCAGTCTGCTCGCTTGTCTGGAGCGCCAATGCTCTGGCAGATGATCAGGCGCTCTATCTCAAGGGCAAACAGCTCTATCAGCACTCCTGCGCCGGCTGTCACGGTGCGGATGGGAAAGGAGACATTGGGCGCCCACTTGCCGGGCAGGAAATGCCCGAGCTGATACGCAAGATCAAATCCTACAAGGCGGGCAAGCATGTGGGCTTCAATGCCAGTCTGATGACGTTGCGGGCCAAGTCGCTCAGTGATGAGCAGATCAGAGCCGTAGCCCTCTACATCTCCCGTGATCTGAAGATCTGATCCTCGCTTGCGGCACCACCGGTCAGCGGAACTGGTGCCCGCGTCTTTTAGCCGTCTCTGCTAAAATCCCGTCCAGAACCGGGGCGCAGATCCCGATATTGACACATCACATCGCACAATCTGGAGGTCAACATGGAGCAGGCAACCGCGTTGGTTGACGGCATCAATACGTTCTTCATTCTCATGGGCGCCATTCTGGTGTTCTTCATGCATGCCGGGTTCGCTTTCCTTGAAGTGGGCACGGTGCAGCACAAGAATCAGGTGAATGCGCTTTCCAAGATCATCACGGATTTCGCCGTATCCACCATCGCCTATTTCTTCATCGGCTTCGGCATTGCCTATGGTGTCTTCTATGGGTTCGACATGGCGAAGCTGATGCATGACATGACCCACGCCAACGGCTACGAACTGGTCAAATTCTTCTTTCTGCTGACGTTCGCCGCCGCCATTCCGGCCATCGTCTCCGGCGGCATTGCAGAAAGGGCCCGCTTCTGGCCCCAACTGGCGGCCACCTTCCTGCTGGTGGCCTTTGTCTATCCCTTCTACGAAGGCATGATCTGGAACGGCAACTTCGGCTTCCAGAGCTGGCTTGAGCAGACCTTTGGCGCCGGCTTCCACGACTTTGCCGGCTCTCTGGTGGTGCATGGAGTCGGTGGCTGGATTGCACTGGCGGCGGTGCTGCTCTACGGCCATCGCTACGGCCGCTATACCCGGGACGGCCGCATCAACTTCGCACACCCGCCCTCCAGCATCCCCTTCCTGGCACTGGGCGCGTGGATTCTGAGCGTGGGCTGGTTCGGATTCAATGTCATGTCCGCCCAGACGGTGGATGCCATCTCGGGCGTGGTGGCGCTCAATTCCCTGATGGCCATGGTGGGCGGCATTCTGGCGGCGACTGTTTTCGGCAAGCGGGATCCGGGCTTCATCCATAACGGGCCGCTGGCGGGGCTGGTGGCCATCTGCGCCGGCTCCGACATCGTCAACCCGCTGGGTGCGCTGGCAATCGGTCTGGTGGCGGGCTGGCTGTTCGTCAAGGCCTTCACCTGGACGCAGAATACCCTGAAGATTGATGACGTCCTGGGCGTCTGGCCGCTGCACGGGCTGTGCGGTGTGTGGGGCGCGCTGGCTGCGGGCATCTTCGGCACCAAGGCGCTCGGCGGCCTGGGGGGCGTCAGTTTCATCAGCCAGGTGATCGGTTCTCTGGTGGGCGTTGCCATCGCCTTCATCGGCGGCTATGTCGTCTATCTGCTGCTGAAAAAGACCGTGGGCATCACGCTCAGCGAGGAAGAGCAGTACGAAGGGGCGGATCTGGCCATTCACCGCATTCGTGCCAATCCGCCGAGCGATTATTGAGTTTGGGTATAATCTTCCCCACGATGATGGCAGGCCGCACATGCGGCCTGTTTTTGTTTCGGGAGGAGGCCCGCCTTGATTGAATCGCTGAACGCAGAGCGTCTTTACCGTTCCACCCGTTTCGAAGAGGATCCGCGCCAGCAGCCCTGCGACATCACCCGCTACATGAAGCGGGTGCACCCCCGCGCGTGGCAGTCGCTGGC
>JALVTA010000135.1 GCA_027036095.1 Thiotrichales bacterium
CACTTGGGTTATGCTTGCCCTTCAGGTTGTATGTCAGCGTGTTGCCTGTCACGGTAAAGGTGGCAATATCCCCCTGCGTAGCCGCCCCAGTGTAGGTGGAGGAAGATGAGCCCGATGAAGAAGATGAAGTAGAGCTACTTGATGAGCTGCCACCACCGCCACATCCACTCAGAGACAGCCCCATGACGAGTGCGACCGATGCTGCCAGTACCTTGTATTTCATGCTTGAACCTCCCTATATATACCGATGAAAAGGGAAAACCCTTCATTTTTAGTATGGGGACTGTCAGCAAAGATTCAATAATAAAAATACGGATATTCAAAAATTCAATAAAAAGGCCTCAAATATAAGTGAATGCTTATTCTGGTCAGAGGTGCTTGCTGCCCACCACCCGCAATACTTCTTCGGCGCTGGTGTCGCCGTGGCGCACGGCCTGCCAGCCACTCCGGGCGAGGGTGGGCCACTGGCGTGCAGCATATTCGGCCAGGGCGTCGTCGTTGTGGCCGTCGTGAATCATCTGCCGCAGGGTGGCGTCCAGCGGAATAACCTCGAACAGTGCCCGACGGCCTGCATACCCGGTATGGTGACAGTGTTCGCAGCCAACGGGGCGCCAGAGGGTCTCGCCAGCTTTAAGGTCGCTGCGGGCGGCCAGCGCCGCATCCACCGTGTCCGGCTGTTTGCAATGGGGACACAGGCGGCGCACGAGACGTTGCGCCATAACACCAATGAGGGCGGAGGCCAGGAGATAGGGCTCTACACCCATGTCACGCAGGCGGGAAACGGCGCCCACGGCAGTGTTGGTGTGCAGGGTGGACAGTACAAGATGACCAGTGAGTGATGCCTGAATAGCAATGTCGGCCGTTTCCTGATCGCGGATTTCGCCGATCATGACAATGTCCGGGTCCTGCCGCAGAATGGCGCGCAGGCCCGATGCAAAGGTCAGCCCCGCCCGTGGATTGACCTGTGTCTGGCTGATACCCGGCAGCTCGTATTCCACCGGATCCTCCACCGTCATGATATTGCGCTCGCCCTGATTAAGATAATTGAGCGCGGCATAGAGCGTGGTGGTCTTGCCGGAACCGGTCGGGCCGGTGACCAGCAACACGCCATGGGGCTGGGCCAACAGCTCTTTCAGCACTGTGTGCTGCTCAGGCAACAGGCCGAGCTGATCCAGCGACAACAACCCTGCCTGCTTGTCCAGCAGACGCATCACCACCCGCTCCCCATGGGCGGCAGGCAGAGTTGACACCCGCAAATCCACCAGATGACCGCCCAGCCGGATGGCAATGCGCCCATCCTGCGGCTGTCGCTTTTCAGCGATGTCAAGACGCGCCAGCACCTTGACACGGGCGGTAAGAAAAGGCGCCAGCTGGGGCCTGAGCGTCAGCACGGTACGCAGGCGCCCGTCTATACGAAAACGTACCCGCAACTGTTGCTCATAGGGTTCAATATGAACATCCGATGCGCCCTGCCGGATGGCATCCGCCAGAATGGCGTTGAGCAGACGGATGACTGGGGCGCTCTCCTCGCTGTCGAGCAGGTCCAGCGTCTGATCCA
>JALVTA010000136.1 GCA_027036095.1 Thiotrichales bacterium
ATCTGGGCGACTATCTCATCCTCGGCGGAGGCGAACTGAAAAGCGGCGGCTACCGGCGCCGCTCCATTCTGGCCGATACGGTGGAGGCGCTGATTGCCGCCACCTATCTGGACGGCGGCATCGACGCCTGTCGGGATCTGGTGCTGCGTCTGTATGCGGACCGGCTCAGGGCGGTGGATCCGCGCAAGATCGTCAAGGATCCCAAGACCCGTCTGCAGGAGTGGCTGCAGAAACGCCGGCTGCCGCTGCCCCATTACGAGGTGCTCTCCATCACCGGGCCTGCCCACGAGCAGACGTTCCGCGTCGCCTGCGAAGTGGCCGGACACGCGCCGTTCGAGGCGGAGGCGGGCAGCCGCCGCAAGGCCGAGCAGCTGGCGGCGGAAAAGGCACTGGATGTGCTGGAGGCGAAGGATGACTGAACGGATCGACGATCCTCGTGGCTGTGATGCGCCTTTCCGGGCCGGTTTCGTCTCCATGATCGGCCGGCCCAATGTGGGCAAGTCCACCCTGGTCAACGAACTGATCGGGCAGAAGATCTCCATTACTGCACCGCGCCCCCAGACCACCCGGCACCGCATTCACGCCATCAAGAGCACCCCGTGCCACCAGATCGTGCTGGTGGACACGCCCGGTCTGCACCAGGGCTTCCGCAAGTCGCTCAACCGCTACATGAACCGGGCGGCCAAGTCGGCGCTGGTGGATGTGGACGCGGTGGTTTTCGTGGTGGAAGCGGGCAAGTGGACCCGCGAGGATGAGGCGGTGGCACGGCTGCTGCGTGATGTGAAGGTGCCGGTGATCGTGGCCATCAACAAGGTGGACCGCATCAAGGCCAAGTATGACCTGCTGCCGTTTATCGAACAGGTGGCGGAAAAGGTGCCCTTCCGTGCGGTGGTCCCGGTCTCCGCCTTCCGCAAGATCAATCTGGATGCGCTGGAAAGGGAGATTGTCGACTGCCTGCCGGAGCAGCCGCCCATCTTTCCGGAGGATTACGTCACCGACCGGCCGACCCGCTTTCTGGTGGCGGAGATGATCCGCGAAAAACTGATGCGCTATCTGGGGGACGAGGTGCCCTACGGCACCACCGTGGAAGTGGAGCAGATGCAGTGGGACGAGGAAGGGGGCCGCTGGGTCATTCATGCCACCATCATGGTGGAACGGGAAGGGCAGAAGCGCATCGTCATCGGTGACAATGGCGCCATGATCAAGAAGATCGGCACCGAAGCGCGCCGGGACATCATCAACCTGCTGGATGCTCGCGTCCATCTGGAGCTGTGGGTCAAGGTCAAGGACAACTGGTCCGACGATGACCGCGCGCTGGCCTCGCTGGGGTACAGCGACCTCTGATGCTGGAGCAGCCGGCCTTTCTGCTGCACCGCCGGCCTTACCGCGAGACCAGTCTGCTGGCCAGCTTCATCACCCCGGAGCGGGGGCGGGTGGATCTGGTGGTCAGAGGCGTGCGCGGCACCGGTCGGCAGGCCCGCCAGCGGCAGGCGTGGCTGCAGCCTTTCGTGCCCCTGACGCTGCGCTGGCGGCCCCGGCCCGGCGGGGGCCTGAGCA
>JALVTA010000137.1 GCA_027036095.1 Thiotrichales bacterium
GAGGGATTTCGCGTCATCGACGAGAAGCGGGCGCATGACGAAACGCCGCTGGCCGAGGCCACGGTGATGGTGCGGGTGGGCGGTCGCGTGGCGCACACCGCCAGCCTCGGCAATGGCCCAGTCAACGCGATGGACCGGGCGCTGCGCGCCGCGCTGGCCGATTTCTATCCCTCGCTGGGCGAGCTGCGGCTGGTGGATTACAAGGTGCGGGTGCTGTCCACGCGCAAGGCCACGGAGGCCGCGGTGCGCGTGCTCATCGAATCCACCGACGGCCGGCGCAAGTGGGGCACGGTGGGCGTGTCCACGAACATCATTGACGCCAGTTATCAGGCGCTGGTGGACGCCATCGAGTACAAGCTGATGCTGGATGGCGTTGCGCCGCCCGGCGGATGATTGCCGGCCTGTCGTTCGACGCGGTCGGCACGTTCCTGCATTTCCCGGAGCCGGTGGCCGTGACCTACGCGCGCCATGCGCGCGCGCATGGCCTGCCGGATGATGTGGATGCCATTGACCGGCGGTTGAGGGCGGCCTTTCGCGAGGCGCCAACCATGGCGCCGCCCGCGGATGCGGATGCCGAGGCCTTTGCGCGGGACTGGTGGCTGGCCATCGTGGCGCGGGCGCTGGATGCGCCGGCGCGAGATGCGCGCCTGCAACGCTGCTTTGACGACCTCTTCGCCTGGTATGCCAGCCCCTCGGCGTGGCGCATGAATCCGGGCTTCGGCGAACTGCTGGCCCGCCTGAAGCGGCGCGGGCTCAGGCTGGCCGTGGTGTCCAACTACGATGCACGCCTGCACGGGTTGCTGTCATCGCTCGGCTTGGCCGACGCCTTCGACGCGGTGGTGCTGCCGCACGAGGCCGGCGTGCAGAAGCCCCGGCCGGGCATCTTCTTGCGGGCGGCGGCCAGGCTGAACCTGCCGCCGTCGGCGATGCTGCATGTGGGCGACGATGAGCGCGAGGATGTCGAGGGCGCAAGGGGCGCCGGCATGCACGCCATGCGGTGGTCGTACCCGCTGGACGAAGCAGCGGCGCGTCGGGCCGGGGAACAGCTGCTGGAGCGCCTGTCGGACGGCCCGGGCCGGGAGGGTGCATCATGACCGCGGGCATCTGCTATAATGACGGAGCACGACAGGAGGTGGCGATGAGTCTGAAGGAGAAACGCTGCGAACCCTGCCAGGGCGGGGTGCCGCCGATGACGCGCGAGGCCGCCCGCGCGATGCTGGCCTCCGTGCCTAGCTGGGAGCTGAATGACGAGGGCACGCGGCTGACGCGCAAGTTCACCTTTCCCGATTTCGCGGCGGCGCAGGCCTTTGCCCAGCGCGTGGGCGAACTGGCCGAGGCCGAGGGACATCACCCGGTGTTGAGCTACAGCTGGGGCTGGTGCACGGTGGAGTTCTACACGCACAAGATCGGCGGCCTGCACGAGAACGATTTCATCATGGCCGCCAAGGTGAACGACCTGGGCGAATAGGGCTCATCCTTATATGGATGCAGATGGCGGCGACCCCGCCCCAATGAGTGCGAACAGGCCCTGGTCAGCCC
>JALVTA010000138.1 GCA_027036095.1 Thiotrichales bacterium
AGGCCCCATGACAGCAGTTCATTGAACCAGGCACGCTCTTCCGGCAGGAAGGAGGTCTTGCCCTGCCGCAGCCAGCGGCGGGCGTTGTCTTCGCCGATGCCGATGTCAGTGTCCTGCGGGGCGATATTGAAGTCGCCCATGATGATCAGCGGCTGGCGGGGATCGCATTCCGCCTTCAGGTAGTCGATCAGATCGCGGTAGAACTTCTCCTTGGCGGGGAACTTGACCGGATGATCGCGATTCTCCCCCTGCGGGAAGTAGCCGTTGATGACGCGAATCTCTTCCCCGGCGGGGGTGCGCACATCGGCGATGATCAGCCGCTTCTGGGCGTCCTCGCCGTCGTGGGGAAAGCCCTTCTGCACCCGCAGCACCTCCATCTCCGGCGTGGTCAGCAGCGCTACACCGTAATGGGTCTTCTGACCGTGAAAGTGGGCGGTGTAGCCCAGCGCTTCAATGTCTGCCAGCGGAAAGGCCTCGTCGGGCACCTTGGTTTCCTGCAGGCCGATGATGTGCGGGGCGATGCGCTCGCGCACCGCCTGCAGCTGGTGCAGGCGCTGGCGGATGCTGTTGACATTGAAGCTGCAGACTTTCATGGACCGGCTCCTTGCTACAATGTGCCGCATTATAAGCAAGGATTCGTTCCATGAGCCATGTCTACCGTCTGACCATCGCCTGTCCCGATCGGGTGGGCATCGTGGCCGCCGTGGCCGGCTACATCGCCGGCCTGGGCGCCACCATCGTGGAGGCCAACCATCATACCGACACGGTCAATGGCTGGTTCTTCATGCGGCATGAGATTCTGGCCAGCTCCGTGCCCGGTGGGCTTAAGGCGTTCAGGGAGGGCTTTGTGCCCATTGCGGAAGAATTCGGCATGCGCTGGCAGCTGACCGACTCCGCCCGCCCCAAGCGCATCGCGCTGTTCGTGTCCAAGGAAGGTCACTGCATGGCGGATCTGCTGCACCGCTGGCACGAGAAGGACCTGCCCGGAGAGATTGCGCTGGTGATCTCCAACCATGAGGTGCTGCGCCAGCAGGCGGAATGGTATGGCGTGCCGTTTTTCCATGTGCCGGTGACGCCGGAGAACAAGCCGCAGGCGTTCGCCCGCGCCTTCGAGCTGGTGGAGGAACATGACATTGACGTGGTGGTGCTGGCCCGCTACATGCAGATTCTGCCGCCGGAGATCTGCGCCGCCTACGCCGGCCGGGTCATCAACATCCACCACAGCTTTCTGCCCTCCTTTGCCGGGGCACGCCCCTACCATCAGGCCTACGAGCGCGGGGTCAAGCTCATCGGGGCCACCTGCCACTATGTGACCGAGGTGCTGGATGCGGGGCCGATCATCGAGCAGGATGTGATCCGCGTCAACCACGGCCACACCATCGAGGACATGCGCCGGCTGGGCCGGGATGTGGAAAAGACCGTGCTGGCCCGCGGCCTGCGCTATCACCTGGAAGACCGGGTGCTCATCCACGGCAACAAGACGGTCGTCTTCGCCAACTGATCTGCCGGCTCCGAGGACGGGGCCTCCCCCAATCTT
>JALVTA010000139.1 GCA_027036095.1 Thiotrichales bacterium
GCTGGTAGAGGGACTTGACAGCGGCGAAGCCTTTCAGACCCTGCTGGGGGTGACGGGCTCCGGCAAGACCTTCACCATGGCCAATGTGATCGCCCAGGTGCAGCGGCCCACCATTATTCTGGCCCACAACAAGACCCTGGCGGCGCAGCTGTATGGGGAGATGAAGCAGTTTTTCCCCCATAACGCGGTGGAGTATTTCGTCTCCTATTACGACTACTATCAGCCGGAAGCCTATGTGCCGCAGTCCGACACCTACATTGCCAAGGACGCCAGCGTCAACGAGCAGATCGAGCAGCTGCGCCTGTCAGCCACCAAGGCACTGCTGGAGCGGGAGGATGTGATCCTGATCGCCACGGTGTCGGCCATTTACGGCCTGGGCGATCCGGAGCAGTATCTGAAAATGATCCTGCAGCTGCGCCTGGGCGATACGATCAGCCAGCGCGAACTGCTGCAGAAGCTGGTGGCCATGCAGTATCAGCGCAATGACGTGGAGCTGTGGCGCGGCACCTTCCGAGTGCGCGGCGAGGTGATCGACGTCTTTCCGGCGGAATCGGAGCAGTATGCCATCCGTATCGAGCTGTTTGATGACGAGGTGGAGCGGCTCAGCTGGTTTGACCCGCTCACCGGCGAGGTGGTGAAAAACGTCACCCGCATCACCGTCTACCCGAAAACTCACTATGTGACCCCGCGTGAGCGCATCCTCGCCGCCGTGGAGCAGATCAAGCTGGAGCTGGCTGAGCGCCTCAAGGAACTGCGTGCTCAGAACAAGCTGGTGGAAGCGCAGCGGCTGGAAGAGCGCACCAAGCTGGATATGGAAATGATGCTGGAGCTGGGCTACTGCACCGGCATCGAAAACTACTCCCGCTACCTCTCCGGGCGGGATGCCGGTCAGCCGCCGCCGACGCTGATGGATTACCTGCCTGCCAATGCACTCATGTTTATCGACGAAAGCCACGTCACTGTGCCGCAGATTGGCGGCATGTATAAGGGGGATCGCTCCCGCAAGGAAAACCTGGTCACCTACGGTTTTCGCCTCCCCTCTGCCATGGACAACCGCCCGCTCATGTTCGAGGAGTTTGAGCGGCTGATGCCGCAGACCATCTTTGTCTCCGCCACACCGGGTCCCTACGAGCTGGAAAAATCCAGCCGCGTGGTGGAGCAGGTGGTGCGCCCCACCGGGCTGGTGGACCCGGAAATCGCGGTGCGTCCGGCCAGCACGCAGGTGGAAGACCTGCTGGGCGAGATCAACCGTGCGGTGGCGGCGAGTGAGCGTGTGCTGGTGACGGTGCTTACCAAACGCATGGCCGAGGACCTCACCGAGTTTCTGGAAGAACACAATGTGCGCGTGCGCTACCTGCATTCCGATATCGACACCGTGGAGCGCATCGAGATCGTGCGCGACCTCAGATTGGGTGAATTTGACGTGCTGGTGGGCATTAACCTGCTGCGGGAAGGGCTGGACATTCCCGAGGTGGCGCTGGTGGCCATTCTGGATGCGGACAAGGAGGGCTTTCTGCGCTCCGACCGCTCGCTGAT
>JALVTA010000140.1 GCA_027036095.1 Thiotrichales bacterium
CTTTGTCTGCGGTAGCACAAAAAGTTCACTATAGAGAACCCCTAAGGTAGAAGCGGGAATAACGCTTGTCAAGCACAAGTCGTATGTCTATACTGAACTTCTGATTTTCAAGCAAAAATCACGGGAATGGACCATGGCCAACCTGCTGGGATCGAAGATCAAGAAGCTGCGCAAGGCCAAGGGACTGACCCTGGAGCAGCTCGCCGAGATGGTGGGGTCAGGGAAGAGCTACATCTGGGAGCTGGAGAACCGCGGCGTCAAGCGTCCCTCCGCGGAAAAGCTCGCCGCCATCGCCCGGGCGCTGGACACGACCACCGACTACCTGGTCGACAACGGCATGACCGAGCCGACCGACGAGGTGCGAAAAGAGGTGTTCTTCCGCAAATTCCAAGGGCTGAGCAAGGAGGATCAGCGGAAAATCGAAGATATCGTCGATGCCTGGAGCCGCAAGCAGTGACCGAGAAGAAGCGGCCCCACAAGGAAGCCAACCGAATTTCGCATATTCTGGATCTCGCCCTTCCGCCGGAAGACCGCTACCCCGTCGACATCGAGCACATCGCCCTACGCCTTACACCCGAATTCAACAAAGATCCCATTACCATGGTCAAGGGCAAAGCCTTCGACCGATTCGAGGGCGCCTTGCTCAGGAACCCGGAGAAGCCGGAATGGGCCATCCTGTACAACACCAACATCCAGCACTCCGGCCGTCGGCGCTTCACCTTGGCCCACGAACTGGGTCATTACATGCTCCACCGCCAGAACATCGGGCCAGACGGCTTCGAGTGCGGCACCGGCGACATGCTCCGCTACGACTCGGGTTACAAGGCACAGGAAGAGGAAGCCAACGCCTTCGCGGCCTGCCTCCTGATGCCGGCCCACGATTTCCGAGAGCAGACAGAAAACGAGCGGTTCAGCTTCGACCTGCTCGGCCACTGCGCCGACCGCTACGGGGTTTCTCTGACCTCGGCCGTGCTTCGCTGGCTGGAGTTCACACCCAGGCGTGCCATCGCGGTCTTTTCCGAAGAGGGCGGGATGCACTGGGCCAAGTCCAGCACCAAGGCCCTCAAGACCGGCAAATACTTCGCCACGCGTCGAGGATACATCGAGGTGCCCGCCGACTCGATGGCGGCGCAACAGACCTTTTCCCATGAGGCGCGGAACGGCGTCCGCCACGGTCCCGGCGTGTGGTTCGACGACGAGGAAGTGGTCGAACACACCATCTACTCCGAAGAATACGAGAAGACCCTGACCGTACTGCTACTCGACGACATCGGCGGCTACGACCGGCTGGACGAGGAACCGGAGGAAGACGTCGCCGACCGGTTCTCCCGGGGATTCTGACCGCCATTCCTACGCACTGGCACGCGCCTTCGAGATGAGGCGGAGTGCCGTCTTCCGGACAATATCGCTGGTAATTCCCTACCAAACCGGACCAAATTTGGTAGGTTTTTGGTATGGGAAGCAAGCGGATCAGGTGTCCGAGATGCGGCGCCAATCGATACTGGAAGCTCTCTGACGGGCGGTACAAGTGCAAAA
>JALVTA010000141.1 GCA_027036095.1 Thiotrichales bacterium
CAAGCTCAGCGCCGCGCCGGAGTGGCGGCTGTTCTGGATGACGGGCTTTCTTGGCGCACTGACGACCTTTTCCACCTTTTCGTTCGAGACGCTGCAGTTCATTCAGGTGGGTGAAGTAAACAAGGCCCTGGCCAACATTGCCGTCAGCGTGGCGGTGTGTCTTCTGGCCGTGTGGGCGGGCTTTACCTTGGGCAGGATGACTTTGACGGAGTAAGACGATGCTGGATCCCAAACGATTGAGAACTGAACTGGATGAGATCGCCGCACGGCTGAAGACCCGTGGCTTCGAGGTGCCGGTCGAGCGTATCCGCGAACTGGAGGGGCAGCGCAAGGCCCTGCAGGTGGAGACCGAACAGCTGCAGGCGGAGCGTAACCGTTCCGCCAAGGCCATCGGCCAGGCCAAGGCCCGTGGCGAGGACATTCAGCCGCTGCTGGATGCGGTGGCCGACCTGGGCGACCGGCTGGATGCGGCCAAGAAGCAGCTGGAGGCGGTGCAGGCGGAGCTCAATGCCATTTATGCCAGCCTGCCCAATCTGCCGCACGAGAGCGTGCCGGTGGGAGAGAGTGAAGCGGACAATGTAGAGGTGCGCCGCTGGGGCACGCCAAGAGCGTTTGAGTTCGAGCCGAAGGATCATGTGGATCTGCTCGCCGGCAAGGGGTATGACAGTGAGGCGGCGGTGCGTATTGCCCAGTCCCGCTTCGCCGTGCTCACCGGTCCGGTGGCGCGCCTGCAGCGGGCGCTGATCCAGTTCATGCTGGACGTGCACACCGGTGAGCACGGTTATGAGGAGGTCTATGTGCCCTATCTGGTCAATGGCGACAGTCTGTTCGGCACAGGCCAGCTGCCCAAGTTCGAAGAAGATCTGTTCAAGATCGCCAACCGAACCGAGGCGGAGGATAGCCGCGAGCTGTATCTGATTCCCACCGCCGAAGTGCCGGTGACCAATCTGGTGCGTGGCCAGATCGTGCCTGCCGAGCAGCTGCCCATCCTGCGCACGGCGCATACCCCCTGTTTCCGGGCTGAGGCGGGTTCCTCCGGTCGGGACATCCGTGGGCTGATCCGCCAGCACCAGTTCGAAAAAGTGGAGCTGGTGATGATCGCCCATCCCGATGCGTCCTATGACCTGCTGGAGCGACTCACCGGACATGCCGAGGCCATTCTGCAGAAGCTGGAACTGCCCTACCGGGTCGTCAGCCTGTGCACGGGTGACCTGGGCTTTTCCGCCGCCAAGACCTATGATCTGGAGGTGTGGCTGCCGGGGCAGGAGGCCTATCGGGAGATCTCTTCCTGTTCCAATTTCGAGGACTTTCAGGCGCGCCGCATGAAGGCCCGCTTCCGCGATGCCGACGGTCGCCCGCAGCTGGTGCACACCCTCAACGGCTCCGGTCTGGCGGTGGGGCGCACGCTGGTGGCCATCGTGGAGAACTACCAGAACGCCGATGGCAGCATCACCGTGCCGGAGGCGCTGCGACCGTACATGGGGGGCGTAGAGCGCCTGTAGGAC
>JALVTA010000142.1 GCA_027036095.1 Thiotrichales bacterium
GTCTCCCACGTTGTCGGCGATCACGCCCGGATTGCGGGGGCCGTCCTCGGGAATGCCGGCCTCCCCCTTGCCCACCAGGTCGGCCCCGACATCGGCGCTCTTGGTATAGATGCCGCCCCCGACGCGCGAGAACAGCGCCACCGACGAGGCGCCCATGCCGAAACCGTGAATGGCATGCGCCGTTTCCGGATCGCCGCCGAAGAACAGGTAGAGCGTGCCCAGCCCCAGCAAGCCCAGCGACGCCACCGTCAGCCCCATGACCGAGCCGCCGAAGAAGGCGACGGACAGCGCTTCCGCGGCACCGCGTTCGTGCGCCGCGGTAGTCGTGCGCACATTGGCGCGGGTGGCCGTAAACATGCCAAAGAACCCGGCCAGCATCGAGCAGGCCGCACCAGTCAGGAAGGCTATCATGGTGTGCAGCCCCAGCGACCACAGCAAGAGCCCCGCCACCACGACCACGAAACCGGCCAGGATCGAGTATTCCCGTTTCAGGAACACCATGGCCCCGAGATGGATCGCCTCGCCGATGCGGACGACCTTCTCCTCGCCGGCGGGATGCTTCATCACCATCCGGTGCACCAGCCAGGCCACGACCAGCCCTGCGGCGCCGAACAATGCGGGAATCATCACGGTGGACATCGCCCCTCCCTTGCGCGCCGGAACGTACGATCGGCGGCGCGCCCAGCATTTCCCATCACGGGGAATGCGCGATGGATTTCACCGTTTTATGGACGAATCCGGCGACCGGGTCAAGCCTTGTAACGGGCGATGGAGTCCGCGATCTCCTTCCGGGCGGCCTCGGCGTCTTCCCAGCCCAGCACCTTGACCCACTTCCCCGGCTCCAGGTCCTTGTAGTGCTCAAAGAAGTGCTGGATCTGGTCGAGCAGGAACCTCGGCAAGTCCTCCGGGCCACGGACATCCTCGTACATCGGCTTCACGCTCGGCACGGGCACGGCCAGAATCTTGGCGTCCACGCCCTTCTCGTCCTCCATCTTCAGCACGCCCACGGGCCGGCACGGCACCACGCACCCCGTCATCAGCGCGAACTTGCTGACCACCAGCACATCCACCGGGTCGCCGTCCTCGGACAGGGTGTTGGGCACGAAACCGTAGTTGCACGGATAGTGCATCGCAGTGTGCATGAAGCGATCCACGAAGAAGGCCTGCGACTCCTTGTCCAGCTCGTACTTGATGGGATCGGCGTGCTGCGGCACCTCGATGATGACGTTGATATCCTCGGGCGGGTTCTTGCCCGCCGGAATCTTGCTGATGTCCAATGACTGCTCCTTTGGAATGGAATGGTGGAAAACGGCCGGCGATTGTAGGGAACGGCGCATTCCACGCAACGACCGAAACGGTTAGCCTCTCCACATGATCTGGATTTCCATCCGCGAGCAGCGCCTCTATCACCGGCGGGATTGCGGCGTCTGGCGCGGCTACCCCGTCTCCACCGCGGCGCGCGGCGCGGTGGAGACGGGGTAGCCGCGCCAGAC
>JALVTA010000143.1 GCA_027036095.1 Thiotrichales bacterium
CAAGCGATCCGCCGCCGCAAGGAGACGCACGACATGCCAGATTCGCAAGGACAGAACCGGCGCAGAGACTTCCGCGTGGACGACGTGCTGCCGATGAAGGACACGCCGCTCAACGAGGAGGAGTTCGAGCGCGAGCGCACGCACATCGGCATTCGTTCGCGACAGAGCAGCATGCTGCGCACCATCGTCGGCGACGACGTGTTCGCCTCGGCCGCGCCGGAGGCCGATACCGAACTGTGCAACGCGATTCGCTCGCTGGATGCCAAGCTGAACTACCTGATTGGCGTCAACATGCTGAATGACGCCAACCGTTCCGACCTGGAGGAGCGGCCGGTGAACCTGAGCGTCTCCGGGATGAGCTTTGTGACGCCGCGCGCCTACAAGGAAGGCGACGGCCTGGAGGTGGTGCTGATGCTGCCGGCCCTGCCGCCGCTGGTGCTGGAGGTGCTGGGCAGGGTGCGCCGCGTGGAGTCCCGGCCCAAGGGCCAGCACCTGGTGGGCGTGTCCTTCGTGTTCCGCTGCCAGGACGAGGAAGACCAGATTTCCCGCTACGTGTTCAAGCGTCACCGCGAGGTGATTCGCATGGAGGCATTGCAGCAGGAGCAGGCCCGCCAGCGGATGGCGTGAGTTCGGCAAGACCGATTGCCAGTCATGGGATGATGCGATAGAGCGCGCCCGGCCAACAGCCGGGCGCGATTTGTTCCGGGGAGAGGTTCATTCGGGCGGCGATTTGTTCGGGCGTCGGTTCAGGCCGTGGCGACCTTCACCTGGTCGCGGCCGCCGTTCTTGGCTTCATAAAGCGCCGCATCGGCGCGCCCCAGCCAGCGTGGGATATCCTCGTCGCCCCGGCGCACGGCCACGCCCATGCTGATGGTGACGGGCACCTTGCCGTGCCGGCACTTGATGTCGGCCATGGCGACGGCCCGGCGCAGCGCATCGGCAGCCTCGAAGGCGTGGCGGCCGGAGGCGCCGACGAGCACGATGCCGAACTCCTCGCCGCCCATGCGCGCCGCCAGGTCGCTGGCGCGCACGCCGTCATGCAGGATGCCAGCCACCCGCGTCAGTACCTCGTCACCCGTGTCGTGGCCGTAGCGGTCGTTGATGCGCTTGAAGTGGTCAATGTCCGCCATCACGAAGGCGGCCGGCGCGTCCGGCAGCTTGCGCAGGAACTGCTCCAGCTTGCGGCGGTTGGGCAGGCCGGTGAGCGGGTCGTGCAGGGCCTGGCGCTCGGCCGCGTCGAGCTGTTCGGTTAGCTCGCGCACCTTGTCGCCCTGGGCCGCGACCGTCGCCTTGATCCGGCCGGCGGCGCTGGAGAGCTTGCGGCCCGCTTCCAGGATGCCCTGCTGGGCGCTCTGGAGAATGGCGCGCGCGGCCTCGGGATCGTCCGGCAGCTCCTGTTGCAGCAGTTCGGCGGTCTGCTTGAGCTCGGGCGGCTCGTCGGTCACTTCCGCCAGCATCGTCGAGACCTCGTCCAG
>JALVTA010000144.1 GCA_027036095.1 Thiotrichales bacterium
GCACACCATCAAAATTACCGATGGTGACCGCCACACCCTGGGCCAGCGGCGCACAGGCGCGATGGGAGAGATTGTGCAGACCTCGAATCAGGTGCATTCCCGTTCTCCACGATACAGGCGGACATGGCGCAGGCGCACACCCAGTAACCACAGAGCCATGCCATACAGCACCATGGCACTGACAATCAAACCACCCAGCCAGAGAATACGCTGCCCCGCAGGCGCGGCAAACCAGGCTTCTGCAGGGGGCGTAGCCCAGCTCAGCCATGCCACCATGCCCCCCATGGCCAGAGCACCGCGCCACAGCAGTGCACGCCAGCCGCTGTGGCACTCAAAGTGGGTGCCGCTGAGGTGACGATACAGCAACCCGGCATTCACAAAGGCCGCCAGGGAGGTGGCCAGCGCCAGCCCGGCGTGCGCCAGCGGAAAAATCAGCAGCAGGTTCAAAAGCGTGTTCACTCCCAGTGCAATCACCGCAATGCGCACGGGCGTTTTCATGTCCTTCAGCGCATAGAAGGCCGGCGCCAGCACTTTTACCAGCATAAACCCCACCAGCCCCAATGCATAGGCCATCAGCGCACGGCTTGACTGCATCACATCCGCTGAAGTAAAAGCGCCATACTGAAACAACGTGGTCAGCAACGGCGTGGCCAGCAGGATCAATCCCAGGGACGCGGGCACGCCCACCAGCCAGATCAGCCGCAGGGCGGTGTCGATCTGCGCCCGGTAAGCCGCCCAGTCGGTGCGGGCTGCCGCGCGGCTCAAGCTGGGCAGCGCCACCGTGGCCAGCGCAATGCCGAACACCCCCAGCGGAAACTCCATCAAACGGTCCGCATAATAGAGCCACGACACCGAGCCGGTGACCAGAAACGAGGCCAGGATCGTGTCGATCAGCAGATTGATTTGCGCCACCGACACGCCGAACAGCGCCGGCAGCATCAGACGCTTGACTTCATTCACTCCGGGGTCATCAATCGGCCGTGGGCGCGGCAGCAAGCCAAGGCGCCATAAAAACGGCAGGTGCAGCGCCAGCTGCAGCACGCCCGCCACCAGCACACCCCACGCCAGCGCCAGCACCGGCACGTCAAAATAGGGTGACAGACCGATGGCCGCCGCGATCAGGGTAACATTCAGCACCACCGGTGTGAACGCCGGCACGGCGAAGCGGTCGTAGGTGTTCAGAATGGCCGAGGAGAGCGCCACCAAGGAAATGAACAGCAGGTAGGGAAAGGTGATGCGCAGCATCTCGGCGGTGAGCGAAAACTTGAACGGGTCGCTTTGAAACCCCGGTGCAAACAACCAGGTCACCGCTTGGGCAAAGAGCACCCCCACCCCGACCACAACAAGCAGCGCCAGCAGCAGGCGAAAGCTGATGGCGTCCACCAGATGGCGGACCCGTTCAATCCCTTGTTTTTCCTTTGCTTCCGACAGCACCGGCACAAACGCCTGCGAAAAGGCGCCTTCGGCAAAC
>JALVTA010000145.1 GCA_027036095.1 Thiotrichales bacterium
CCTCGTCGGCCTGATCGTGCTCATGCTGGCCGCCAAACTCATGGTCTGGGGCGCGGTGGAGATCGCCCATTATTTCGGCGTCTCGGACGCCATCATCGGCCTGACCATCATCGCCATCGGCACCAGCCTGCCGGAGCTGGCCGCCGGCATCACCGCCGCCCGCAAAGGCGAGGCGGACCTGGTGGTCGGTAATGTGGTCGGTTCCAACCTGTTCAACCTGCTCACCGTGGTGGCCATGCCGGCGCTGATCGCACCGGGCGCGCTGGATGCCGGCATCGTCACCCGGGATTACCCCATCATGCTGGTGTTTACCCTGCTGATGCTGCTGTTCGCCCTGCCGCTGTGGCGCGGGCCTGCTAGAATCTCCCGCATCGAGGGCGGCCTGCTTGGCGCAGGCTTTGTTGCCTATCTTGTTCTGCTGTACTTTTCCGGAGCCGCCACATGAGCCTGTCACCTATTGAGCGTCGCGCCGAAAAGATCCGCCTGCTGCTGCTGGATGTGGACGGCGTGCTGACCGACAACCGCCTGTTCTACGGCGACAACGGCATCGAATACAAGGCTTTCCACACCCGTGACGGCCACGGCATGGTGCTGCTGCAGCAGGCCGGGCTGGACATCGGCATCATCACCGGGCGCACCTCCGAGGTGGTGACCCGCCGCATGGCCGACCTGAAGGTGAAATACGTCTATCAGGGCGTGCCGGACAAACTGCCCACCTTCGAGGCGCTGATGGAAGAGTGCGGACTGGCACCGGAGCAGGTGGCCTACATGGGCGACGACATTCTGGACCTGCCCATCCTGCGCCGGGTGGGCCTGGCCGCCATGCCCGCAAATGGCGACCCCACCCTGCGCCACCATGTGCACTTCGTCAGCCAGTACCCGGGCGGACAGGGAGCCGTGCGCGAGCTGTGTGAGCTGATTCTCAAGGCGCAGGGCCGCTGGGAAGAGATCATGGCCTTCTACCTGCGCTGACCATGCCGCGCCGCCTGCTGACCGCCTTGGCACTGATCGTCCTTTCTGCGGCGCTGCTCTACTACAACCACGCCAACCGCCTCGCCCCATCCGCCCCCGCGCCTTCTGCAAAAACCATCCTGCCCGACTGGCAGGGTGAAAACGCCACCGTCTGGCAGGCCGGAAAAGGTCGCAGCGCTGCCCTCCATGCCGAACGGGTGGTGCACTTCCCGCCCGAGCGCACCCTGCTGACGGCACCGGCCGGACGCATCGACCAGCCCGGCAAGACCTACTGGTTCAGCGCCCGCAAGGGGCAACAGACCGGGCCGACCACTCTGCTGAGCGGCCAGGTGCGCGTGCTGCTGCAGCGTCAGGCAGACCCGGCTCCACTGGGGCTGACCACCGAGCAGCTGCGTTACCTGAGTGACGCCCGCCGCATGGAAAGCGACACGCTGGTTACAATACGTCAGAAGAACAACTGGACGCGCGGCACCGGCATGACCC
>JALVTA010000146.1 GCA_027036095.1 Thiotrichales bacterium
CCCATGGCGTGACCAGGCCGGCCTGGGCCCCTGCGTCGGTCGGCCCGTCGGGGGTGGGCAGGCCGGTAAGGCCCCAGGCATACTCGCGTTTCTGCAGCACCTTGCTCAGTGCCTTCCACCGCCGGGTACGCGCATTCCGAAACGCAGCCAGTTCGTCGATGATGACGCAATCTATATCTCGTGCGCCGGTGAGCTCGGCCAGGATCGTGTGGATGCCGTCATGGTTGATGACGTAGATGTCGGCGTCGCTCTGCAGGGCGCGGATGCGCTGCGCTCGAGTCCCATGCAGCACGGCTGTGTTCAGGTGCGGGAACGCCATGAATACTTCATGCTCCCACACGGTCGTGAGCGTGGAGAGCGGGGCCACGATCAATGCCTTGCGCACTTCGCCAATGCGCATCAAATAGTCCAGTGCGTACAGGGCCGCCCGTGTCTTGCCGGACCCCATGCCATTGAGTACATAGGCCCGCTTGTTGTCCGCCAGCAGGGCCGCAGTCACACGCTGGTGTGCAAATGGCGTACCGCCGGCCCAGTTGTACTCGACTTCGATGGGGGACGGCACAGTGAACCCAAGGTTGCGCAGCAGGCGCACCTCGTCCTGCTTGTGCGGGACAGCCAGATACTTGCCATCTCGTAGCGGGGTGCTGTGCGGGATCATGGCGGCGATCCGGCCCGACCCTGGCACGACAAGCAGTTGCCGCCCAGGTACGGGGTGTGCTACGAGCGCGTTCATTCCGACCCGCCTAGTGTAGTGATAAGCTCGACGAGCGGGCCTGTGTCGCCATCAATTACGATGCAGGGCACGCCCTTCTCTTCATATCGGCGCATCGTTTCCTGTTGGCGGGGAGTGGGCTTCTTGCCGGGAGCCTTGGCCTCGATGCAGAATATGCGCCCATCTATTGCACAGATGAAATCGAGCGTAGGCTCGCCGAACCCGCCGGGGACGGGCATATACCACCAGCAGCCGTGCGCCTTGAGTACACGCTTGATGGCGGCCTTGACCCTGCCTTCAGGCGTCATCGAAGATGTCCTCCAGATCCTCCACACCCAGCTCACGCAGCTCACGACGCAGCTGCATGGCCTCGTATTTAGCGAGCGCCTCCATGTGCCGCTCCTTCGCCGGGTCACTGACCTTCGGCATGGGCGGGCGCTGAGACGGATTGATGTGGTAGTTACGATAGGGATGTTTGCTCATGGTAATCCTCACTTGCCGTTGTAGGGGCAGTCCTTGTATCCGCAGTATTTCTCGCACAGAAAGTTCTGCTTGAGAGGCCAGGAATCAGTAGCGTAGGAGTTCTCTATCCGGTCGAGCACGGGGTGGACCTTCGCCCACACTCTCGGGAAGTCTGCAGTAGACAGCGGCTGCGGCGTGATCTTCTTGTCCTTCGTCCAGTAGTAGGCCAGGGTGAACTGCTCAACGTCAGGTAGGTAGGTGTGCAGGGCGATGGCACTGAGCTCCAGCTGCAGGAAGTCGTCGTATCTGCGGCCTGTCTTGTGGTCGACTACGAGTGCCCGGCCATCGTTGACCTTGGCATAGTCGATAACGCAGCGGAACCACACGTCCTTGTCGAAGTATCCGGTCGGCTCCAGATCCTCTGTGAGGGCGAGCTTCTGCTCCGGCATGCCTTCGCCGGTGGCATCGCGCAGTTTCTTAAGCACCTTCTCATGGTGTTTGAGGTCAAGGGGTAGCGGCGAACCCTTCATCAGGTAGTTCTCGAACTTCTTGTGCACCATCTTGCCGTACTCAGCGGCGTCGTTGGACTTGAAGGGCACGACCTTGGCCACCTTCTCAGCCCAGTATTTGCGCGGGCAGGTCTTGTAGAGCGAAAGCGCGGAGTAGCTCCAGGCAAATGACATAGCATTCTCCATACGAATTACGTCAACTTTGTTGACAAATCTCCACGGCTACCAACAAAAGGCGCCGCAGACTTGAATTAGGGTGCGGGTGTCCAGGCTTATGGCGTTTCTAATTACGGCGCCCACCTTTGACCACTGGCCTGCATGTGATGAAAAACAGGGGCATGCGAGGTGTGGCAGCACTGGCACTGACCGGTACCCGCTGAGACCGGGGGTGAGGAGTTAGGCGCCAACCCTATACCTCGGTAACCCAGAATATCATATACCACTCAGGATCAGCGTTATCGGTGACAACGGACAGCTGCGCCGTGTGGTACACGACGTAGTCATACCCGCGCTTGTACTTCTCGTCGGCCGCGGCGTCGACACGGGCGGCGTAGGTGTCCACATCGTCGGGCAGCTCCTTGACGACTTCAGCGAGCTTCTCGCACTCCTGGCGCTTGATGACTTTCATTGTGCATCCCTCCAGTGCGCACGGCACACGAACACGCACAGCACGGTGAGAGTGAAGAAGGCCATCGACGAGATGATGTCGGCGAGATTGAAGACGTACTCACCATAGATTAACAGGTCGAGCTTCGCCATTATGATCTCCACCCACACATATAGAATGAACACGACTACAGTGGCCTGCCATGCAACCCAGTTGCACGCGAGACAAATGCTTGTGGCGATATCAAGGGTAGCCTGCTTCATAAGATAGTAACTCCTCGGGATAGCAATTCCCGGTTGATGTTGATGAGGTGCTGGGCCTGGGCCGTGGCGTCGGCGAGTGCACTGTGCGCAACCGCAGGTTTAACTTTCGGTGCGATCCTGTGACCTCCAGCGATCTCGATCCGCGCCTTGATACGGTCAGCCAGTTCCACGTCGCCACGAGCAATCATCCGCTTGAGGGCGGGGTTCGTAGGGCTGGGCACTCGCAGTGCCTTGACGGTGCGATAGCAACGGTCGGTCCAGAACTCCCATGCGGGGGTAACGCCGACCGCGGCCATGGCGTGCTTGATGATGACGTTGTCGAAGCCAGCGCCGTTGCCCCACACCTCCTTGTCGGAGACAAAAGTGTTGAACGCTTCAAGGGCTTCGCGCAGGGGTAGGTGCATGCTGGTGTTGTCTGTCAGCAGACGACGTGCGGCATCGGACTGCTTCATCCACCACTGCAGGGTTTTTGCGTTGACCTTGAGGCCAGCGTCGAGGCAGCTCTGGATATCCACGAGCACCTCGAAGGAAGCACGGATAGTCTCCATGTCGAACCGCACGGCGCCGATGGACAGGATGACGGAGTCAGGCTCGGTGCCCATGGTCTCGATGTCGACCATGATGTGCTGGTCTGCAAGCTCTGTGTTGTCGTCGAATATGGATAGTTGGGTCATTTCGCCTCCTTGTAATTGTCGGCAATTGAAAGGTCTGCCTCGAGAGGCAGGTTGGGTAGCCAAGCGGGCGGGGTAGTGAGTTCGTCATGCAGCAGCTGCCGCACCCACTCGGCGGATTTATGGGAATACACAAGTTCGTCATGCACGGACAGCTGCGCATGGAACCCATGTGCCACCATGCGCAGCTCTGCTTCTACAAGCACGATGCGGGCCAGGGCCTGCACGATATTCTCAAGCATGGCAGCGCCGTAAATTTTCTTCCATCCGTTGGAGGACCGGTACCGGTACCCGTCCGACACTCGGTGCAGGTCAGGGTAGTGGATCATCATGTCATTCGGCAAGATCAATTTCTTGCCAACATAGCGCACCGGCCCCACTGCAGTGCCGGACCCGCCGGCGATCATTCTGTCGAGTATGCGGTCCAGATGTTTCCACAGTCTGGGAATCTCCGGGTATGCACTGCGATAAGTCTTAACCGCGACCTCAGCTTCCGATAACGTGACCTCGTTGCCTGATGCCGTAACAGAGTAGTGGAACCTCGTTGCGCTCATACCGAAGCCCAGTCCGAGGATGCACATTTTGCCAATGAAGCGCTGCGCCTCTGTGATTTCCTCCTCTGGCAGATGGTAGAGCTCATTGGCAGCAAAGGCACGGTATGGATCGCCGGTGACAAAGGCGTCCACGAGCTTCTGGGAGTTGGCGAGGACAGCAGTGATGCGGGCCTCGATCTGAGCGAGGTCTCCAACGATCAGCTTCTCGCCCGGGGCGGGCAATATCGCCTCTCGCAGGTCGCTGCCACGTGGCAGGTTCTGCAGGTTCAGCTTGTCGTACCCACTGAACCGCCCGGTATGCGCTCCATAGTACAGGATAGGCACGGCGAAGGTCTCGGATATGCTGGCCAATATCATGAGGCGGCGTGTCCTCGTGGCCTTGATGGTTGACGATGCCTGTATCTTGGCCTCCGCCAGGCGTCGGATCGTGGGGTTGTTGTGGATCAGCAAGCTGCGCATGAACTCGTCAGTCTTGGCGAATGCGTAGGCTTGTTGCCCGGTGCGTGGGCTGATCTTTGTGCCCGGAATGACGCCGTTGGCCTGCAGTATCGCAGCGAACTTGGTGGGGCTGCGCAACTCCTTGGTGTCGGACACCCCTGCGGCCTGCAGTGCGCCTGCGAGCGTCAGCTTCTCCATGTGGTCGGCACGTCTGAGTACACCAAGATCGAGCCTCAGCCGGGGCTGGACGTATTTGCGTACGGTCTCGCCGATTATGCGCACTTCCGCTGCCGGCAGTTTGTTGATCGTACGCAGAAAGATATCCCGGCAGAGGTCAACGTCCTGAGCGCAGTAGTTGCGCATGGGGATTATTAGCTCAGGGTATAGCGTCTTGAGCTCGTTCCAGGCCGGGATGCTGCGGGTCTTGTCAATGAAGTCACCCTTGTACCCGGCGCCACCGCCTTCCATCTCGCTGATATAGCTTGCCACGTCGGCGAGGCGAACACGGCCACGCGGTATGAACGGTGCGTAGACAGGCCGGGAAGCGAACATGGTGCAGTAGTAATGCTTGGGCACATGGCCAAAACGCCACGCCGTGACGGCGGCATCGAACATGGCGTTGTGGGCGACGAGCATGGCGTTATCCCAGTCGACCTTGTTCAGCAGTTTTGCGATTGCCTTGGTGCCGGCGGCAACCTGGGTCTCGCCATCATTGACCTTGAGGCCCAGCATAACCGCCTCGAATCGGTCGTCGAGGATGTACTCCTGCATCGTCATCTTGGCAAGGGAGTACTCTGAGTCGAATACCGTCTCGTAGTCCAGGGTTATGATGTCCATTTCGCGGCCTCGAACCCTATGCAGCTGAACACGGCTCTATCACCATCAAGAGAGATGGAGAACTTGATGTTACGAATACGTGCACCGCGGGGAGGCGGCACCGACTTGGCGCACTCCCTACGGCGCGGGCAATACTCGTTCGAGCAGTAGGTTGGCATATATGCGAGCTTCATGACTTCACTCCTCACGTATGTATGTTATACACACTATCCTTTTTCGAGTACAGTTTCAACAGCTGCCGTGATGTGGCTCGCCAGGCGGGTCAAATCCTGTGCCATCCGTCGGGCCTTGGTCACTGTGATGTTGGCATCCGCGAGGCTCCAAAGCTCCTCCAGGTCGTAGGTATGCATGTCTACTGCATCAAGTGTCCGCCACAACAATTTGCGCCGCAGCATCTCGTCCTTGAGCTTTTCGTTGAGGGATTTGCTGGGCCGCACTATGGCGCAGGCGCTGGGCTTCTTGCCCCTGGCGAACCCCTCCCGCCATGGATAGCTGTCCAGTGGCTTGGTCGCGATGTTGAGATACGGCACCGGGCCGTGGATCTTCGGGTCGTCCTTGTTGCCGGGGATCTGCTTAATCATCTCACGCTCTCGCAGTATGGTGAGCGCCGAGGATACGGTCTGGTACCGCGAGGTGCCGAGCTTCTCGACGATGCGCGGGAGTGTGAGGCCGTCCTTGTACTCAGGCCGGGTGAGCAGTTCCATGGTGCGATAGATTATTGACTGAGGCATAATGGTTCTCCTTATGAAAGGTCGAGATAAATTGTGCGGCCGTAAGGCGGGCTGATGCCTTCTGTGGTAGATGTCCACAACACCGGGCACTGAGGCTCGTTGGCCCGGTCGAAGCTCGTGTACCCATCGGTGAGTACGATGATCGCCTCACAGTCAGGGATATGCTCCTCAATCACCGGGAACGCAGACTCCATATCCGTGCCGCCACCGCCCTTCGGCGAGAGGTCGAGCAGGTTGGTGGTGTCGTCGATGTCGTCGATACCGGCAACCTTCGAGTCCGTCCAGAAGATGGCGGCCCGGCGCGGTGATACCTCCTTGACGATGGAGTCGACTTCACTGAGAAACGCATTCAGCTCGTCCTGGCTTATCGACCCGGAGGTGTCAATCACGATGGCCAGCTCGCCCATCGTCTCACTGATGCGCCCAGGGGTGTAGACGCCGGGCGCCATGACGAGGCGCCGCTTGAAGGGACGCTTCCACGTGCGCTCGCCGATGCCGACCGTGCGCTGCACGAACTCCCGCAGCTGGTCACGCCAGTTGACCTTGCCTTCGATCAGCTCGTCGACGATCCGCTGCAGCGCCCCAGGCATATTGCCACGGACTTTCTGCGC
>JALVTA010000147.1 GCA_027036095.1 Thiotrichales bacterium
GGTGATCAAGCGCATGGCTTATGGCTTCCGGGATATGGAGTACTTCTTCCTGAAGATTCGGGCTGCTTTCCCCGGAAATCTACGATGAACCCAAAATTGCAGGATCGTGCGCCAGCCGCGCGCGTTGCGGCGCTTTTTATGTGCCCCGAATGCCCTGGATGTTTCGGCTAACCGGCTTCTCCACGAAATGGACGTGGTGAAGGCCGGCAGCCAGCTGTCCCGCGCGGTTTTTTCCGTTCCGGTAGCCTGTTCGGGCGCTGCATGACGGGGCCTCCCCCAATTTTGCGGTGTGCCGTGCCGGCGCGCTTGCCGCAGTGCGTGCCTTGGGGCACAATTTGGCCGGTTTTGCCCTGTTTTTCACCCTTTTCGAGGAATCTGAACCCATGAGTGGCTACACGGCGGCGGAAATCGAAGTGCTCACCGGCCTTGAGCCGGTACGCAAGCGCCCGGGCATGTACACCGACACCACCCGGCCCAACCATCTGGCGCAGGAGGTGATCGACAACAGTGTGGACGAGGCACTGGCCGGCTACGCCACCGAGATCGAAGTGGTGCACCATGCCGACGGCAGCCTGAGCGTGCGCGACAATGGTCGCGGCATGCCGGTGGACATTCATCCGGAAGAGGGGGCGCCCGGTGTGGAGGTGATCCTTACCCGTCTGCATGCCGGCGGCAAGTTTTCCAACAAGGCCTACACCTTCTCCGGGGGGCTGCACGGGGTGGGCGTGTCGGTGGTCAATGCCCTGAGCACCCGGGTGGAGGTCACCATCCGCCGGGACGGGAAGAAGTGGTTCATCGCCTTTGAGCACGGCGTGTGCGTAGAGCCGCTGCGGGAGATCGGCAAGGTGCGCAAGAAGGATACGGGCACGGAGGTGCGCTTCTGGCCGGACCCGCAGTTTTTCGACACGGTGAAGTTCAACCTGGGCCGGCTCAAGCATCTGCTGCGGGCCAAGGCGGTGCTGTGCCCGGGTCTGAAGGTGCGCTTCCATGATGAACTGACGGATGAGACCGTCGAGTGGTGCTACGAGGACGGCCTGCGCGACTATCTGCTGGAGGCGGTGGGCGAAGCTGAGGTGCTGCCGCCGGAAGGTTTCACCGGCGAGGCGGAAGGAGAAACCGAAGCGGTCAGCTGGGCGCTGGTCTGGCTGGCCGAGGGTGAGCCGCCGGTGCAGGAGAGCTACGTCAACCTGATTCCCACGCCGCAGGGCGGCACCCATGTCAACGGCCTGCGTCAGGGCGTGCTGGAGGCGTTGCGGGAGTTCTGCGAGCTGCATGGTCTGCTGCCCCGGGGCGTCAAGCTTACCGGTGAGGACGTGTGGCGCGATGTGGCCTTCGTGCTCTCGGCCAAGATGCTGGATCCGCAGTTTGCCGGCCAGACCAAGGAGCGCCTCTCTTCGCGCGAGTGCGTGCCGTTCATCTCCGGCGTAGTGCGGGACGCCCTGC
>JALVTA010000148.1 GCA_027036095.1 Thiotrichales bacterium
GCACCAGGCCGATGCGCAGGTCGGGGTGGCGTTCGCGCAGGGTTTTCAGCGTCTCTTCCGCTGCCTGGGCATCCAGCGCGTCGCTCTGCTCGATCAGGGGGCAGACCCAGTAGGCCTGCACGCCGTCGCGGCAGCGTGCCGCCAGATGGTCCATCACCTCAAGCCGCTTGTCCATGCGCATGACCGCCGTGTGCACCGGTTTGCGCCCCGGGGGCAGTTCATCGATGACGGACACGTCCAGATCACCGTAGGCAGCCATGGCCAGTGTGCGGGGAATGGGGGTGGCCGTCATGATGAGCTGGTGCGGGTGCAGCCCGGCGGCCTGGCCCTTCTGGTGCAGCGCCAGGCGCTGATGCACCCCGAAGCGGTGCTGCTCGTCGATGATCACCAGCCCCAGGCGGGCAAAGGTCACCTCCTTCTGAAACAGGGCGTGGGTGCCGATCACCACTTTGGCCTCGCCCGATTCGATGCGTGCCAGCTGCTGGCGCCGCTCCGCTGCGCTGAGGCGGCCGTTGAGCCAGGCCACGGGCACGTTCAGCGGTTCGAGCCACTCGAGAAAATGGTTGCGGTGCTGTTCGGCAAGAATTTCCGTGGGCGCCATCACGGCGGCCTGAAAGCCGGCGTCCGCCGCCTGCAGGGCCGCCAGCGCGGCGATGATCGTCTTGCCGGAGCCCACATCCCCCTGCACCAGCCGCTGCATGGGGTGCGGTTTCTGCAGGTCGGCCTGTACGGCCGCCAGCACCCGCTGCTGCGCGCCGGTCAGTTCAAAGGGCAGCGAGACCAGCAGCGTGTTGACCAGATTGGAGGGGGGCAGCACCGGGGCGTTGAGCTGCGCCTTGTGCGCCCGCAGGCGCACCAGCCCCAGCTGATGGGCAATCAGCTCTTCGAGCACCAGGCGTGTCTGTGCCGGATGGGTGTAATTGAGCAGGGCGTCCAGATCGTCATCCGGTGCGGGGCGGTGCACGGTGTGCAGCGCCGCATTGAGCCCGGGCAACGCCAGCGTCTGCAGCCGTTCTGCCGGCAGCAGTTCCTCCAGCGGATACTGGCGCAGCAGCGACAGCGCCTGATCGGTGAGCTTGAGCCAGGTGCTCTGCCCCACTCCTTCGGTGGAGTGATAGACCGGTGTCAGTGTGGTCTCCAGCGGGGGCGGCTGGTCGGCGTCGAACAGGCGGTATTGCGGGTGCACGATCTCCAACCCGGTGGGGCCGGGGCGCACTTCGCCAAAGGCGCGCACCCACTTGCCCCGCAGAAACTGGCGCGCCTGATTGTGGTTGAAATGAAAAAAGCGCAACGTGAGGGCGCCGCCCTCCAGTTCCACCAGCAGGCTGGGTTTGCGCCCCTGGGTAAAGCGCTGGCTGGTGATGACCCCTTCCACCAGTTGTTCGGAAAAGGGGCGCAGCGCGCTCAGGGGGGTGAGCCGCGTTTTGTCCTGATAGCGGTAGGGCAGGTGCAGCAGCAAGTCCTGTACCGTGGTCAGCCCCAACCCCGCCAGTTTTTCCGCCAGCTTCTCGCCCACACCTTTCAGGGCGGTCAGGCGCTGTTCGGCGAGCATCAGTAGTTGCTGATGACCATCACGCCGTCGGCTTCAATATCCGTTCCCTTGGGCAGCTGGGCTACGCCGACCGCGGCACGGGCGGGATAGGGCGTGTCGAAATACTGCGCCATGATTTCATTGACGGTGGCAAAATGGCTCAGGTCGGTGAGGTAGATATTGAGCTTGACGATGTCCTTAAGGTCGCCACCGGCCGCCTGGCACACGGCGCGCAGGTTCTGAAACACGCGGTGGATGCGGTTTTCGATGGGGCCGTCCACCAGTTCCATGGTGGCGGGGTCCAGCCCGATCTGACCGGAGAGATAAACGGTGTCGCCGACGCGCACCGCCTGCGAGTAGGTGCCGATGGCCTGCGGGGCCTGATCGGTGGAAATGATTTCGCGCATGCTAAAGCCTCCTTGCTGATTCAGTGGAATTTTACCGGCCTTCAGCACCCTTGCGTCAAAAAGGAACGGATGGCGGCGGCGGTTTCGTCCCCATGGCTGCGAAACGGCAGGTGTGCGGCACCGGCAATCACCCGCACGCAGGCGTGGGGCTGCATGGACGCCAGCGCCTGCACCCAGTCGGTCGGAATGAGCGGATCCTTTTCCCCCAGCAGCCACAGGGTGGGCTGGGTGATGCGCGGCAGATCCTGGCGGAAATCCAGCGTGCGCAGCAACGTCAGCCCCTGTTTGAGACCGGTCAGATGGGGCAGCCGCCGCCCCTTCATTTCGGCCACGAACTGGCGCATTAGCTGCCGCGCCCTGGGGTCCCCCTGCCATTGCAGCAGCCAGAAGCGTTTTAACAGGGCGGCGGTGTCCCGCACCACGGTTTCGAGAAAGTCCTCGATCAGCGCGGGTGGCACGCCGTGGCGCCAGTCCTCTGCCTGCACGAACCGGGGCGAGGTGCACAGGCCGATCAGATGGGTGATGTGCTGTGGCGCGTGCAGCGCCAGGTCCTGGGCCAGCAGCCCACCCAGCGACCAGCCCAGCAGGGCCGTGGGGGCCTCTGGCAGCGCCTCCAGCAGTGCCTGGCGCCAGCGCAGACGGAGGGTTTCCGGATCGTCCACTTCCAGCGGCGGGCTGTGGCCAAAACCGGGCAGCTCGATCAGGTGGCAGGTGAAGTGCGGCGCCAGCCATGTTTCCACCCAGGGCCGCCATACGGCGTTTTCGGCGGCCCAGCCGTGGATCAGGGTCAGGTTCGGCCCCTGGCCGAGGGTTTCACGATTCAGCGTCATGGTGTTTCTGCAGCGTGGCCAATGCCGCCAGCAAGCGCTCGACATCCTCCAGCGTGTGACGGGCGCTGAAGGTGATGCGCAGGCGGGCGCTGCCCTGGGGCACGGTGGGTGGGCGGATGGCCGGCACATGGAACCCGTGTTCAAACAGGGCGCGGCTCCAGGCCACTGCGGTGGTGGCCTCACCGAGGATCACGGGTTGAATGGGGGTTTCGCTGGCCCACAGGGTCAGGCCGATTTCCGCCGCGCCGGTTCGGAAGTGGTGCACCAGGGCCTGCAGGTGCGCCCGGGCGGCATCGGCCTTCTGCACCTTCTCCAGTGCCACGCGCGCCGCCAGCGCATTGGCCGGCGGCAGCGCCGTGGTGTAGATCCACGGCCGCGCCAGGTTGATCAGCGCATCAATGGCCACCTGGCTGCCGGCTACAAAGGCACCAAAGACCCCGAAGGCCTTGCCCAGGGTGCCCACCCGCAGGGTGTCCTCGTCGGCGTTGAGGCCGAAGTGTTCGAAGCTGCCCCGCCCCGTGGCACCGAGCACGCCCAGGGCATGGGCGTCGTCCACCAGCAGCCAGGCGCCGTGCTGCGTCTTCAGCGCCATGATCTCGGGCAGTGGCGCCAGATCGCCATCCATGCTGAAGACCCCGTCGGTGACGATCATGGCCTGGCCGGTAGCCGTGTGCAGCCGTTTTTGCAGGACGGTCATGTCGCGATGGGGGTAGCGTTTCAACGTGGCCTCGGCCAGGCGTGCCCCATCCAGCAACGAGGCGTGATTGAGTTTGTCGTGGATGAGGGTGTCGCCCCGTTGCATCAGCGCCTGCTGCACGGCCAGGTTGGCCATGTAGCCGGTGGAAAAGACCAGCACCCGCTCCACCCCCAGCCAGTCGGCCAGGGCGTCTTCCAGCAGGTGGTGATGGAGGTGGTGGCCGCTGATGAGGTGGGCGGCGCCACTGCCGAAAGCGGCATCCTGCGCCGCGCAGACGGCACGGCGAATGGCCGGGTCTTCGCTCAGTCCCAGATAGTCGTTGGCGGCGAAGTTGATCAGCGTCTTGCCGTTGAGCTGAATATGGGTGCCGGGTGGTGTAGTCACCAGCGGCACGCGGCGGAACAGATCGGCCTGGCGCCGCTGCGCCAGCAGAGGACCGAAACGCTCGCGCAGATGCATGGCTCAGGCGGCGCCGGCGTTCGTGTCCTCGTCCAGGTGGGCATGGGCCTGCTGCTGCATGCGCAGGCCCAGCTTGGCGAACAGGGCGCGGTCGTGATCCGCGTCCGGGTTGTCGGTGGTCAGCAGTTTTTCGCCGTAGAAAACGGAATTGGCACCGGCCATGAAGCACAGCGCCTGGGCTTCATCGGACAATTCCATCCGCCCCGCAGAAAGCCGCACGTAGGATTTGGGCATCATGATGCGCGCGGCAGCGATCACCCGCACCAGCTCGATGGGGTCGGTCTGCCCGCGCAGTTGTGCCAGTGGCGTGCCTTCAATGGGCACCAGCAGGTTGATGGGCACCGAATCGGGGTGCATGGGCAGGTTGGCGAAGGTGCGCAGTAGCTCGGCGCGGTCCTCTGGCTTTTCGCCCATGCCGATAATGCCGCCGGAGCATACGTGAATGCCTGCTTCCTGCACGCGGCGGATGGTGTCGAGTCGGTCTTGGTAGGTGCGCGTGGTGATGATCTTGGGGTAGTAGGCTTCGGAGGTGTCCAGGTTGTGGTTGTAGTAGTCCAGCCCGGCGTCCTTGAGCTGCTTCACCTGCTCGTCGTCCAGCATGCCGAGGGTCAGGCAGGTTTCCATGCCCAGTGCTTTGACCATCTTGACCATTTCCAGCACCACGGGGAAATCCTTTTTGTTGGGGTTGCGCCAGGCCGCCCCCATGCACAGACGGGTCGCGCCCTTGTCCCGCGCCTGCATGGCCTTGTCCAGCACTTCCTGCAGCGCCATCATGGGCGCCTTGTCCAGACCGGTGTTGTAGCGGGAGGACTGGGCGCAGTAGGCGCAGTCTTCTGCGCAGCCGCCCGATTTGATATTGACCAGCGTGCTCACCTGAATTTCGTTGGGATCAAAATGCTGGCGGTGGATGCGCTGCGCTTCAAACAGCAGATCGTTCAGCGGCATCTCCAGCAGTGTTTGCACCTCGTCGTGGGTCCAGTCGTGGCGGATTTCACCCAGTGGGGCCATTTTCAGTATCCTTGTGGCTATGGTCAGACGCATTATATCAGTGCTGGGGCGCTGGCTGTTTCCGCCCACCTGTGTGCTGAACGCCGGCCCGGCCAGCTGTTTTGATCTGGCGGATCATCTGGTGGCGGCGTTGCAGCCGGTGGACGCTCAGCCCCATTGCAGCCGCTGTGCGGTCAATCTGCCGGCTGAGGGGGTGTGTCCTGCCTGTCTGCAGCAGCCACCGGCGTATGATCGCGTGGTTTCCGCCTACTATCTGGATGACACCCTCAAGATCTTATCGCACCGCATGAAATACGGCCGTGGGGATCTGGCGGTGACCCGGCTGCTCAGCGCTTTGGCGCAGGCACCGCTGCAACGGCAGCAACCCGATGCCATGGCGTTGATTCCGATTCCGCTGCACAAGGCACGTTATCGCGAGAGGGGGTTTAATCAGGCGGCGTTTCTGGCGCAGGACTGGGGGCGGGCGTTTGATCTGCCGGTGATGCCCATCTTGCAGCGCACGCGGGATACGGGGCAGCTGGCCGGTCAGGATCGGGCCGCGCGGCGGCGCGCCATGCAGGGGGCGTTTGCGCTGACGGAGACGGCAATCGCGCTGCCGCCAGTGGTGGCGTTAGTGGATGATGTGCTCACCACCGGCAGCACGGCGGAGGCGGCTGCAGCGGCGATCAAGGCGCATGATGCGGATGTCGGCGTGGAAATCTGGACGGTAGCGCGCACGCCAATGATAAAATAACGCTAACGAAATCAATATCTTGATAAAGGTAATGCGTATGAATCTCAATTCAGACTGTGAGGTCCCGTCGAAAAGCTGTCGTCCCGTGCAGCCGGTGTCGCCCCATCACAACCATGTAAAAGCGGTGGATAAGGATAACCAGCGTAAGGTGATGATTGCCGCGCTACTGACCGCATCCTACATGCTGGTTGAGATCGTTGGCGGCTGGTGGGTCGGTTCGCTGGCACTGGTGGCCGATGGCGTGCACATGCTGACGGATGCGGCGGCGCTGGCCATCGCCTGGTGGGGTTTTCATGTGAGCACCCGTCCCCCCAATGCACGCTATACCTTCGGCTATCAGCGCTTTCAGATCATCACCGCCTTTGTCAATGCGCTGTTTTTGCTGGTGATCGTGGTGGGCATCATCGCCTACGCCATTGAGCGCTTTTTCAACCCGGAGCCCATTATGGGGCAGGCGATGTTTGTGATCGCCCTGGTGGGGCTGATCAATAACCTGATCGTGTTTCTGATCCTGCACAGCGGCGATAAGAAAAACATGAACATGCGTGGGGCCGCCCTGCACTTCATGGGCGATACGGTCAACTCGGTGGCGGTGATTGCGGCGGCCATCGTGATTTACTACACCAACTGGGTGTGGCTGGACCCCCTGCTGTCCATCCTGGTGAGTCTGGTGATCGGCTACCACGCCTGGAATCTG
>JALVTA010000149.1 GCA_027036095.1 Thiotrichales bacterium
AAGGATCTTTTTCCCTTGTTGATCAATCTCTTACGGGAAGCGCCAGCAGATGAAGTCAGGCAAATTTTAGTCCGGTTTTAGCAGGAATTACCTTCTGTTTTTTGCCCGCGGGGTTTTCTGTTTTTTGAATGTTGTCGCCATAAGTTTTGCTTCTGAGTGAATAATAATATCTGAATATGTTGATGAAATAGTTCGATACAATCCTTTTCGGGTTGTGTTCAACGTGATCAGATCAGAGGAGAAATGATGATGGCCCTGTTTGACGAAAACTGGATGAAGCGATTTGCCGAAGTCTGGAACGGTGATGATGAGCTGACCGGTGCGCTGGGTGCGATCGGCTTCAATTCCACCATCGGCTATGGGGTGCCGGATGAGGACAGCCCCCGTGGTGTGCTGGTGGTGGAAAACGGCAAGGTTGCTCATGCGGGCGCCTGGAATGGCGAGGCGCTGAACTGGGATATCCGCGCCAGCGAGGAGCAGTGGCAGAAGTGGATGGCCAAGCCGCCGGGCATGATGGGGCTGGGCACGGCCTTTACGACGGGCAAGCTCAAATTCGTGGTGGGGAATTATGGCGCCATGCTCAAGGACCCCGGCATGGCCAAGCCCTTCATCCGCACCTTCCACCTGATGGGGCAGGTGTAGGTCGAATCCCATCCTGTGGCTGCAAAAAACCCCGCCGGTATGGCGGGGTTTTCTTTTGCACGATCAGATGGGCGTGTCAGGTCAGTCGCCGTATTTCTGCTCCGCCAGACCGCAGGTCTGAAAGCCGATGAGGCTGTAGAGCGGGCACCACTTGATCAGCCCTGTAACCAGCAGAATCAGACCGACAATCCAGCCCCACAGGCCGATGGCTCCACCGGCGGCAAAGCCCACCAGAATGATGCCGACGATAATGCGGAACCAGCGATCCAGACCACAAACGTTCATAGCGTACCTCCTCTTTCTGTTTTCGAGTGTCGGACCTCACCTAAATCTTAGTCAAAATCTTCATGACGGGTCAAAGAAATCAGCATGGACTGAAATGATCAGAGCGCTGCCTTCCCATGCATAATATGAGCCATGATGAGGGACAACACACCTCGCGCGCCGGGCGATGTGCTGGTGCCCGGGCTGCATGCGCGCCTGTGGCTGGTCAATGGCGAGGGCGACAACTGGGTCGGCATCGGCCGCGTGCAGCTTCTGCGCGCCATTGAGCAGACCGGTTCCATCCGTCAGGCGGCCAGGCAACTTGGCATGTCCTACAAGCGTGCCTGGTCGCTGGTGGAGGCGCTCAATGCGCTGGGGCCGGAGCCGATGGTGGTCAAGGAGGCCGGCGGGCGTCACGGCGGTGGTACGGTGGTGACCGACTACGGTCGCGCCACGCTCGCACTGTATGCACGCATGGAGGTGCATCTGAGGCGGTGCGCCGAGGCCATTGAACGGGACATCGCCCGCTGGCAGCGGGGAGAGAAGGGAGAGCATCATGATTGAGATCGGCATTGTTGGGGGAACCGGATACACCGGTGTGGAGTTGCTGCGGCTGCTGGCGCAGCATCCCGAGGCGCGGGTGAAGGTGATCACCTCCCGCTCCGAGGCGGGGCTGCATGTGTGGGAGCTGTTCGCCAATCTGCGCGAGGCGTATCCGGATCTGCGCTACAGCGAGCCGGACGCGGAGGCGCTCAAGGCGTGCGATCTGGTTTTCTTCGCCACCCCCCACGGCGTGGCCATGAAGCTCACCCCCGAGCTGCTCGATGCCGGCGTGAAGGTGATCGATCTGGCGGCGGACTTCCGCATTACCGATCTGAGGGTATGGGAGAACTTCTACGGCATGCCCCATGCCTGTCCGGAACTGATGCGCGAGGTGGTCTACGGCCTGCCGGAGCTCAACCGCGAACGCATCCGCCATGCGCGGGTAGTTGCCAACCCCGGCTGCTACCCCACCGCCGTGCAGCTGGGCTTCTGGCCGCTTTTGAAGGAGAAACTGATCGACATTGATCATCTGGTGGCGGATGCCAAATCCGGCATCAGCGGCGCCGGACGGGGCGCCAAGGTGGGTTCGCTGGCGGCGGAAACGTCCGAAAGCTTCAAGGTCTATGGCATTGACGGTCACCGCCACCTGCCGGAGATCGAACAGCAGCTCAACCACATGGCCGAGGGCCATGTGAACCTGACCTTCGTGCCCCATCTGGTGCCCATGATTCGCGGGATCGAAGCCACTCTCTACGGCCGGCTGACCCGCAATGTCTCCATCGACGAACTGCAGGCGCTGTTCGAGCAGACCTATGCCGAAGAGCCCTTCGTGGACGTGATGCCCCGCGGCAGCCTGCCGGACACCCGCATGGTGAAGGGCTCCAACATGTGCCGCATGGCCGTCTACCGGCCGCAGGGGCGTGACATCGTGGTGGTCACCAGCGTCATCGACAATCTGGTCAAGGGGGCTTCCGGCCAGGCGGTGCAGAACATGAACCTCATGTTCGGACTGGACGAAACCTGCGGGCTGAGCGCGCCGGCACTGCTGCCCTGAGGGGCGGGACGGCGGCCTGTGGTAAAATTGCCCCTTATCACCATTCGGGAGGGCGACAGCCATGAGCGACATGCCGAAAGATCCGGTCATCTTCACCGAGGCGGCGGCTGACAAGGTGCGCAGCCTCATCGAGGAAGAGGGCAACCCCAACCTCAAGCTGCGCGTCTACATCACCGGTGGCGGCTGCTCCGGCTTCCAGTACGGCTTCACCTTCGACGAGAACCAGGCCGAAGACGACACCGTGGTGGAGAAGAACGGCGTCACTCTGCTGATCGATCCCATGAGCTTCCAGTATCTGGTGGGCGCCAAGATCGACTATCTGGAAGACCTGCAGGGCGCCCGCTTCGTCATCGAAAACCCCAACGCCACCACCACCTGCGGCTGCGGCAGCTCCTTCAGCGTCTGACAGGAGAGCACCATGACCATGGAATACGTGCCAGGTCTGGCGGGCGTGCCCGCCACCAAATCCGCCATTTCCTGCATTGACGGCCAGAAAGGCATTCTTACCTACCGCGGCTATGACATCGCCGAGCTGGCGCAGCACTCCACTTTCGAGGAGACCACCCTGCTGCTGCTCTACGGCGAACTGCCCAACCGCGCGGAGCTGGAAGCCTTCGACGCCCAGATGCGCGCCAACCGCCGGGTCAAGTACAACCTGCGCGCGCTGATGAAGAACCTGCCGCACACCACCCACCCCATGCACATGCTGCAGACGGCGGTGGCCTCCCTGGCCAGCTTCTACCCCAGCACCGAATACATGGAAGGCGGCGAGGAGAGCCGTGACTACATCAACGAGGTGACCATCAAGATCATCGCCCACATGGCCACGCTGGTGGCCATGTGGGAGCACCTGCGCAACGGCTACGACCCCATCGAGCCGCGCAAGGATCTCACCTACGCTGAAAACTTCCTCTACATGCTCAACGGCGAGGAGCCGGATCCGGAATGGGCCCGTCTGCTGGACGCCTGTCTGGTGCTGCACGCCGAGCACACCATCAATGCCTCCACCTTCACCACGCTGGTGGTGGGCTCCACCCTGGCCAACCCCTGCTCGGTCATGTCCGCCGCCATCGGCGCCCTGTCCGGCCCGCTGCACGGCGGCGCCAACCAGAAGGTCATCGAAATGCTCGACGAGATCGGTGACGTGAAGAACGTGCGTCCCTACATCGAGAAGCGCCTGAAGAACAAGCAGGTCATCTGGGGCATGGGCCACCGGGAATACAAGACCAAGGACCCGCGCGCGGTCATCCTGCAGCAGCTGGCCGAAGATGTGCTCAAGGACAAGGCCGGCCTGTCCAAGACCTTCGAAATCGCCCGTGAAGTGGAGCGGGTGTGCGAGGAGTATCTGGGGCCCAAGGGCGTCTATCCCAACGTGGACTTCTACTCCGGCATTCTCTACCGGGAGATGGGCTTCGACCCGCTCATGTTCACCTCCATCTTCGCCGTGGCCCGTTCCGCCGGCTGGATGGCCCACTGGCGCGAACAGCTGCAGGGCAACAAGATCTTCCGTCCCACCCAGATCTACACCGGCCCCGGCCCCCGCTGCTACGTGCCGCTGGAAAAGCGCGGCTGAGGCGCTCGCCCGCACTGCCGATGGCCGCTGCGCCCCGCCTTCGAGCGGGGCGCGGTCGTTTCAGACTGCCGAAAAGGCTGTAAACCGCCCTGAAACGAGCATTTCACCGCGCCGCCCGCCGGCGGTTTGGGCGGCGACCCTGCAAAAATGGGGGAGACCCCGTCCCACAAGGCGAAAAACGGCTCTGGAGTGGCTGTTTCCGAGGTCTGCGCCGTCGCGCCGGCAACCGATCCTGTAAAAATGGGGGAGGCCCCGTTACGCGGGGCGGTGGGTGTCCGGATCAGGCATCGTCCCGTTCACGCAGCCGTGCCAGCAGGCGGCTGGTGCGGGTGATGGGTCGCTCGATGCCGCTTGTCAGCACCGTCTCGTCGCCGGCGAGCTGGAAGATCTTCTTCGCCCGGGTGACGGCGGTGTAGAGCAGCTGGCGGCTGACCAGCTCGTGAGGAGCATCCGGCAGCACCAGCAGCACATGGTCGAATTCGCCGCCCTGCGCCTTGTGCACGGTCATGGCCAGCGCCGGCTCCCACGGCGGCAGGGCGGTCAGAGGCAGCCCTTCCACGTCGTCTCCACGCGGGAACCACGCCTTCAGCAGCGGCCCGTCAGGCACCAGCACGCCGGTATCGCCGTTGGAGAGGCCCAGCCCGGGTGCATTGCGGGTCACCAGTACCGGCATGCCGGCCCAGACGCCCTCTCCGGTCGGCTGCAGCAGCCCCTGCGCGGCCCAGTGCTGCAGCAGGGCGCGGTTGAGCGTCTCCACCCCCGTGGGGCCACGGCGCAGCGGCGCCAGCACGCGGAAGCACTCGAGCGCCTTCAGCAGGGCGCGGGCCTGCACCGCCGGGCCGTCGGCGGGCTGGCGCAGGGCCTCGGCGTAGTCGCGATAGCCGGCTTCCATGACCGTAAGGAGCGACTGGGGGGCGGGCAGGCGCAGGGGGTTGCGTTCGACCCGCTGCAGTGCGGTTTCTGCATCGCCCTGACGGATGGCATCGGCCAGCACCTTGATGCTTTCGGGAAAACGGTGGGTTTTTTCCAGTCGAATATGCGCCTCGGGCAGGCCGGCGATCAGATCGGCCAGCACCCGGCCCGCCTCCACCGAGGCCAGCTGGTCCGGGTCGCCCATCAGCACCAGCCGGGCATCCGGACGCAGGGCGTCCACCAGCCGGGCCATGAGGCGGACATCCACCATGGAGGCTTCATCCACCACCACCAGTGTGTGGGGCAGCGGGTTGCCGGCGTGATGGGCGGGCTGTCCGTCGCCGTTGAGGCCCAGCAGCCGGTGCAGGGTGACGGGCGTGACCGCGGTCAGCCGGGCTCGTGCGGTGTCATCCAGCGGCAGCTTGTCGGCCGCCTTGCCGATGGCCTCGCCCATGCGCTGGGCCGCCTTGCCGGTGGGGGCGGCCAGCGCAAAGTCCAGCGCCGCGTCGGCACGCAGGTGCGCCGCCAGCAGCCACGCCAGCGTGGTGGTCTTGCCGGTGCCGGGGCCGCCGGTCAGCAGCGTCAGGTGCTGCCCCAGTGCGCGGCGGATGGCCGTCAGCTTTTCGCCGTCCAGTTCGAACCTGTCCGCGGCCGAGAGAAAGTCGTCATCCAGTGGTGTGTCAGCCTGCAGGACCGTCCCGTCCGCCATGGCGCGCAGGCGGCGGGCGATGCGCGTTTCCGCCTTCCACAGGCGCTGGAACTGCAGCCAGCCATCCCGCAGTACCAGCGGGGCGTGTCCGTCAACCGAGACCCAGGACCGGGTGGCCAGCCAGTGTTCGTCCTCCTCGCTGACGGCGATGGCGGTATCACCCCGCCCCTGCGCCTGCAGCAGTTTGAGCAACAGCCCCACAAGCGGGCGGAAGTCGTCGCCTTCTGCGCCGAAGGTACGCGCCAGCTCACGGGCCAGCAGCGTCAGATCCGGGGCATGGGTCATGGGCGTCCTCCGAACAGTTGGTCCGCCTTTTCGATCAGCGCGGGCGTGAAGCCGGCGCTGAATACGCCCGCTCCGGTGCCGGCGGCCATGCCGCGCACGAACAGGTAGTGGGCGTCCCCCAGATGGCGGGCCGGGTCGTAGTCCGCGCCCAGGCTGAAGCGCAGGGTGCGGTGCAGCGCCACCATGTAGATGAGCGCCTGCAGCAGATAGTGGTGGGCGGCCATGGCCTCGGCCAGCGCGGGAGCGTCATAGCGGGTCAGCCGGTTGGTCTTGTAGTCGATGATGTGGTAGCGCCCGTCCACTTCCACGGTCAGGTCCACGAAGCCCTGCAGATAGTGGCGCAGGTGTGCCCGGGTCGTCTC
>JALVTA010000150.1 GCA_027036095.1 Thiotrichales bacterium
GCTCAAGATCGTCTTCGAGGGTGAGGTGATCGACCCGCGGCTGAGTCTGGGCGTGCTCCATGTGCCGGTCGATGCCATCCGCGAGGCGCCGGAGGCGCTGGTCGCCCGGGCCGATGCGCTGCTGTACCAGGCCAAGCGCAACGGCCGCAACCGGGTCATGTGTGGCGTGTTCGAGCCGGATGACTCTAAGGCAGGGGATCAGGCGGAGGCAGGCCGCACCAGCGGGTGAGCGTTGACGATTTGGCAGAACAGTTCGGCGGTCTTGCGGGTATCGTAGAGGGCGCTGTGCGCCTGCTTCTGGTCCCAGTCGATGCCTGCGGCCTTGACCGCCTTGGCCAGTACGGTTTCGCCATAGACCAATCCCGCCAGGGTGACGGTGTCGAAGGTGCTGAAGCGGTGGAAGGGGGACTTGACGCCGGCCCGCTCTGCCGCCGCCTGCACGAAGCTCAGGTCGAAAAAGGCGTTGTGGCCCACGAGAATGGCGCGGGTGCAGCCGGTCTCCTTCACCTCATCGCGGATGGGCTCGAACAGGGTCTGCAGGGCCTCGCGTTCGCCCAGCGCCCCCCGCAACGGTGTGAAGGGGTCCTCGATGCCGTTGAACTTGAGCGCCTCGGGGTTGATGTCGGCGCCCTCGAACGGCATGACTTCCACTTCATATTCGTCCGCAACGTGGAGCCGGCCCGCCTCATCCATGCGCAGAATACAGGCGGCCACCTGCAGCAGCGCACTGCGATGAGGGTCGAAGCCGGCGGTCTCAACGTCCACCACCACCGGCAGAAAGCCGCGGAAGCGCTGATTGATGCGGGTGACGGGCTGGCCGTTCACTGAACCGTCTCCTGATGCAGGGGTTTGAAATAGACGTGGCTGCCGCGCTGTCGATTGTAGAGCGCCTGCCGCGGCGCCGGCAGGGCTTCCGGCCCCACCTCGCGGAAGCCCTGCTGCACGAACCAGTGCTGGGTCTGGGTGGTGAGCAGGTAGAGGGCGTCGAGTCGCAGGCTGCGGGCGCGGGCCTCCAGCGCCTCCAGCAGCTCGGCGCCGATGCCCTGGTTGCGGTAGTCCGGATCCACCGCCAGGCAGGCGATCTCGCCGGCATGGTCGTCAATGGGGTAGAGGGCGGCGCTGCCGATGATGTGGCTGTCACGCACCACCACGAGGAAGTTGGCGATCTCGGCTTCCAGTTTTTCCCGCTCGCGCCGCACCAGCACGCCGGCTTCTTCCAGCGGCTCGATCAGCGCCAGAATGCCGCCCACGTCATCAATGGTGGCCTGACGGATCTCATGATACCGGTCGGCGAAGATGAGGCTGCCTACGCCGTCCAGGGTGAACAGCTCCTTGAGCAGGGCGCCTTCGGCGAAGGCGTCCAGCAGGTGAATGCGGCGCACGTTGCCGCTGATCTCCGCCAGCCGGGGCAGCAGCCAGTGGCGGTGCTG
>JALVTA010000151.1 GCA_027036095.1 Thiotrichales bacterium
TACCATGCGCTGGGTGTTGTGGCTCGGAGAGGATGACCGTCATCTGGTTTGGATGCGCGCGGAAGGATTGCGCTGGCGCGACATTTGCCGCCGAGTGGGCTGCGATCGCACGACGGCCTGGCGGCGATGGCAGCGGGCCTTGGCAGTAATCGCAGGTCATCTGAATGGGTAAACTCGCGTTACTCAGGCATGATAAAAAGAGCTACCGGAATCCTTGGCAGAGGAGTAGGAACGTGAAACAGACGGTCGAAGCCATCATTGATGAACAGGGGCATGTTCGTCTGCTCGAGCCGGCCCAGATCCATGGTGTGCACCGCGCCCTAGTGATTATTTTGGACGACGCACCTGATGAACTGGATGAGGGCATACAACTTGCTGAACGGGCACTCCTTGCAAACTGGGTGAATCCCGAAGAGGACCAGGCATGGGAACATCTGCAGCGGCGAAGGAGCAAATGAGCAGATCCTGTCTGGGGAAATAGAGCGACGTTGCGCGATATTGATTGGCGCCACAAAGAGCTGCGTAGCAAATCGAAATCTCGCTTCGTTTCGGGCTGCAACACTTTCGCCGGTTTTGCGCTAGGATTGCGCTAGCATCGCGAGCAAAGCGCGTTCGGGGCTCGGGGGTTCTCCCCGGGCCCTCGTCATTTTGATGCTCGCCATCCGTGGCTCGCACCCCTTCGGGGCGACCTGGCGGTCGTCCAAATCCGCTGTCCTGCGGATTTGTCGCCTCCTGCCAGCCGTTGTCGTCATCTGCGGGTCCTTCCTGGCCGCTGAGCCCTGCGGGGGGCGGAGGCGCGGCGTTTTGCCAGCGTCACCCCGAAAAACCGGGTTCGCGGTTCGCACCCGAGGTTCGCACGCAATCACCATGGATCTGAACATCGAGCGCCTCCCGGTCGAGGCGCTGACGCCCTATGCCCGCAACGCGCGCACCCACTCCGAGGAGCAGGTAGCGCAGATCGCCGCTTCGATCGCCGAGTTCGGCTTCGTGAACCCGGTGCTCATCGACGCGGACGGCACCATCATCGCGGGCCACGGGCGACTGCTGGCGGCGCGAGAGCTGGGGCTCGACGTGGTTCCGGTCATCCGGCTGGCGCATCTGACCGACGCGCAGCGCCGGGCGTTGACCATCGCCGACAACAAGTTGGCCGAGAATGCCGGTTGGAACGAGGAACTGCTGCGCCAGGAGCTAGGCGAACTGCAGCTGGAGGACTTCGATCTCAGCCTGATCGGCTTCGATCCGGACGAACTGGCACAACTGCTCGACGCCCCCGAGACGGACACCGCCGGCCTCACCGACGACGACGCGGTGCCCGAGCCGGAGGAGCGTGTCGTCTCCCGTCCCGGCGACCTGTGGTTGCTGGGCGAGCACAAGGTCCTGTGCGGCGACGCCACCCGTGCCTCCGACTACCGGGCGTTGCTGGGCGACGA
>JALVTA010000152.1 GCA_027036095.1 Thiotrichales bacterium
ACTTGAAACCCGCCTCCCGCGCGGCATGCAACACCTCGAAGGTTTCCTCTTCGCTCTGGATGCGGTTGACCGCCTTCTGCACCTGCGGGTTGAAGTCCTGCACCCCCTCCAGCCGGTCGTCGGAAAGCGTCAGCAGGCCATCTGCGGCCATCTCCTCCAGCGCGGCCAGTGCATCGGAGAAATAGCTGTTGAAATCGATGCCCCACTGCCGGCCGAGGGCGGCAAAATCCAGCTCGAAGTTGCTCATCAGCTTCATGATCACATCACGGCGAATCTGGTCGTCCCGGGTGAGCGTCACGCCCCGGAAGATGGCCAGTTCGCCGGCATCGATGCGAGCATAGTAATCGGGCAGCTCCTTCAGGTTCTGGGCGTAGGTGTTGTCCATCAGCGAGATGGAGGTGGCGCCCATGGCCACCAGATCGCAGTCGGCGTGGGTGGAATAGCCCTGAAAGTTGCGGTAGAGGGTACCGGCGCGCTGGGCCACCGCCAGCTCGTCATCCGGGCGGGCAAAGTGATCCATGCCGATGTAGACGTAACCGGCCTCGGTCAGATGGTCGATGGTGGCCGACAGAATGGCCAGCTTCTCTTCCGGTGAGGGCATCCGGGCCGGATCCATGCGCTTCTGGGTGGGGAACAGCTCCGGCAGATGGGCGTAGTTGAACACGCTGAAACGATCCGGCGCAACGGCAATCAGCCTGTCCAGCGTCTCAAGAAAGCTCTCGCGCGTCTGATAGGGCAGGCCGTAAATAAGATCCACATTGATGGACTTGAAACCCGCCTCCCGCGCGGCATGCAACACCTCGAAGGTTTCCTCTTCGCTCTGGATGCGGTTGACCGCCTTCTGCACCTGCGGGTTGAAGTCCTGCACCCCCAGACTCATGCGGTTGAAGCCCAGCTGACGCAGCAGCTGCACCGTCTCGGCAGTGGCCTCGCGCGGATCGATCTCGATGGAATACTCGCCGCTGTCATCATCCAGCAGGTTGAAATGGGCGCGGGTCTTCTCCATCAGCGCCTTCATCTCGTCATGGCTGATGAAGGTGGGCGTGCCGCCGCCCCAGTGCAGCTGGGCCACCTTGCGCGCCGGGTCGAACAGCGCCCCCTGCATCTCGATCTCGCGGAACAGCCGGTCCAGATAGGGTGTTGTACGGCTGCGGTCCCGCGTCCACACCTTGTTGCAGGCGCAGTAGAAGCACACGGTGTCGCAGAAGGGAATGTGGAAGTAGAGCGACAGATCCCGCCCGGCCTCGTTGGAGCGCGCCGCCGCGGCACGGTAGTCTTCCGGGCCAAAGGTGTCAGTAAACTGCACCGCCGTTGGATAGGAGGTATAGCGCGGTCCGGCCCGGTTGTATTTGTCGATCAGCTCGGCGTCAAACTCGATGGATTGTGTCTTCACGCAAATGTCCCTTTTCGTCCAGAATGCCG
>JALVTA010000153.1 GCA_027036095.1 Thiotrichales bacterium
TCAGGGCGGAGGCGATGGCGTTGAAGGCGATGCCGGCCAGCAGCATCCAGCTGAGGTCGGTGCGGCCATGACGGGTGGCCAGCGCGTAGATGATGCCCAGCACCCCCAGCGCCCCGAAAAAGGCGGCCGCGCCCCGGGCGAACAGTCCCAGCCCCAGCAGGGCGATGCCCAGCACGGCGGCGGCGCCGGCGCCGGCAGAGACGCCCACCAGCCCCGGATCGGCCAGCGGGTTGCGGAACAGGATCTGCATGGCCATGCCCGCCCAGCCGAGCAGGCCGCCCACGGCCAGCGCCAGCAGGGCGCGGGGCAGGCGCAGTTCCATGAAAATCTGCCAGGCGAGCGGGTCGTGGCTCCTGAGGCCGTGGAGCAGTTCGGCCACGGGCGTGGCGCCGGTGAGCAGGTTGGCCGCCAGTGCCAGCAAGCCGGCCACAAGGAGGGCAAACCAGCGCAGCGGTGAGGGGGAGCGGGCGGTCATGACACCGTATAATAGCGGAAATCACTCGGAGAGCCTGCCATGGCCGCACTTGTCAGAATCGGTTTGATCGGCCTCATGCTGGCGCTGGCCGCCTGTGCCCGCCCGCCGTCAGCCGAGCCGGATCCGGCGCAGATCAAAAACTATGTGAGCGAGCAGTTCGACAGGGCCTATGGCCGTTGGCTGGAACTTGCTGATGTCCGCCTGAAACCGGCCGAGAGCACTCTCAATGACATCGATCACCGCGTTTATGACGTGACGCTGGAGGCGGTGGTCACCAAGGATCTGCACAAGGCGCTGGAGGCGCTGCCGGAGACACCGCAGAACCTGGAGGCGCGCGGGCGCATCAAGGGCATTCTCACCATGGGCGGCGCGGAGCCGGGGCGCAAGATCACCGCCCGCCTGCGTGCCTTGGTGGAGCGCAACCCCGACACCGGCCAGTGGTCTGTAGTGGGCCTGATTCGACACAGCGAGGGAGGCTGATCCATGCAGTTGTTGCGCATTGTCTGGCTGGTGCCCTTTCTGCTGCTGGCGGGCTGTCTGGATGCCGAGCCGAGCCGGCAGACCATGATGGACCAGATCGACGCCAGGATTCAGCAGGACACGCTGGGCATGTTCAAGGTGGTGAAGCTGGAAAAGCTCAACGGCTTCAAGCCGGATGACCGCCACTATCAGGCCAAGGTGCATCTGGTCATGGAGGTGGTCAAGACGCCCGATCAGGCCCTGCGGGAGCTGGAGAACGACAGCCGCCCGCCGCTGGAGAAGATGGCCGCCGGGTTGGTGATCGGCGCCATCAAGATGAGCGCCGGCGACCTGAAGGTGGGTGATGTGCATGAGAAGACCACCGTGTATGAATTCATCCGCACCGAGAAGGGCTGGCGCCTGGATCGGGAAGTGACCGACAGCAACCTGTGACATTCTGACCCGAGGAGAAGACCCATGCCGCTTCTGGACAGCTTTCTGGTGGACCACACCCGCATGCCCGCCCCTGCCGTGCGGGTGGCCAAGACCATGAAGACCCCCTGCGGGGATACCATCACCGTATTCGACCTGCGTTTCTGCAAGCCCAATCAGGAAATGATGGGCGAGCGCGGCATCCACACGCTGGAGCACCTGTTCGCCGGCTTCATGCGCGAGCACCTCAACGGGGACGATGTGGAGATCATCGACATCTCTCCCATGGGCTGCCGTACCGGCTTCTACATGAGCCTCATCGGCGCGCCCGATGAACAGCGCGTGGCCGAGGCGTGGAAGGCCAGCATGGAGGACGTGCTCAACGTCAAACGACTGGAGGATATCCCGGAACTGAACGAATACCAGTGCGGCAGTTACCGCATGCACTCGTTGGACGAGGCGCACGAGATCGCCCGCACCGTACTGGAACGGGGCATCGGCGTGATGAAGAACGAAGATCTGGCCCTGACCACCGAGCAGTTGCGCCAGCTGGGGAACCCGGTATGACCATCGGCCTCATTGGCGCCATGGAGCAGGAGGTCGCCCGCCTGCGCGAGCGCCTCGAAGCGTGCCGCGAGACGGAAAAGGCTGGTTTTGCCTTCTATGAGGGGCGCCTGTCCGGGCACCAGGTGGTGCTGGTGCGTTCCGACATCGGCAAGGTCAACGCCGCCATTGCCACCACCCTGCTGCTGGATGATTTCGCGCCTGATGCGGTCATCAACACCGGCTCCGCCGGCGGTTTTGACAGAGAGCTGGAGGTGGGCGACCTCATCATCGGCGAGAAAGTGTGCCATCACGATGTGGACGTCACCCCTTTCGGCTATGAGGCCGGGCAGGTGCCGGGTCTGCCCGCCTGCTTTCTGGCGGACCATCAGCTGGTGCAGGCCGCCCGCCACGCCGCGGACGAAATCGGCGTGCGCCACAAGACGGGGCTGATTGCCAGCGGCGACCGCTTCATGCACGAGCCGGATGATGTGGCCCGGGTGCGCCAGCACTTTCCCGCCATGCTGGCGGCGGAGATGGAGGCGGCAGCCATCGCGCAGACCTGTCACCGTTTTGCCGTGCCGTTTGTCATCATCCGCGCCCTGTCCGACATCGCCGGCAAGGAGAACGTGGTCACCTTCGAGCAGTTTCTCGATACGGCAGCCGAGCAGGCCGCCCGACTGATCGAGCACACTCTGCGCCGCTTGTAGGCGGGAAATGCCTTCAGATGTCCGAAAAGGCCGCATTTCGCGGCCTTTTTCGTTTCCATGCCCGGCGCCGCTGACAGGCATCCGGTAAAAATGGGGGAGGCCCCGTATATAGTACCGGTCGCAGGCCGGTCTGCTTTTCCGATCCCGCCTGGCATCATTGTTCCTGTCACCGGAGTGTTTCAGGGCGGAAAATGGTCGCTTTTCCGCCCGTCAGCTGGAAAAACCGCCGTCGCCGCGGGCGGCTGGTGCGCGGGTTCGCAAAAATGGGGGAGGCCCCGTCCATGACGGGTCTGTAGGCAATAAAAAACCCGGCGGGTTGGCCGGGTTTCGGGGGATCAGCAATCCGGTAGGATTACTTGATCTTGGCTTCCTTGAAGATCACATGCTTGCGCACTTTCGGATCATACTTCTTGATCTCGAACTTGCCGGGCATGTTCTTCTTGTTCTTGGTGGTGGTATAGAAGTAGCCGGTGCCAGCGGTGGATACCAGTTTGATCTTGTCACGCATGATGCTTCTCCTCAGACCTTCTCACCACGGGCGCGCAGCTCCGCCAGCACAGCATCGATGCCCTTCTTGTCGATGATGCGCATGCCCGCTGCGGAAACACGCAGCTTGACGAAACGGTTCTCGCTCTCCACCCAGAAACGGTGCGTGTGCAGGTTGGGCAGGAAGCGGCGGCGCGTCTTACGGTGAGAGTGCGACACATTGTTGCCCGTCATGGGGCGCTTTCCAGTCACCTGACAAACCTTGGACATGGTTCTCTTTCCTCTCAACGCTTGAATTCTTTGCGGCGCAGATACATTTTCGGCGCGGCAGCCAGATACAGAACGGGGAATTATGCATGTTTGCCGCCTGTCACGCAAGGAGTTTTTCAGCGGCTCTGTCGGCGCAGGGTGCGCCCCGTCAGGTGATAGAGACTCATCTCCGCGGCAAAAGCCAGCGCAAACAGCCCCAGCAGCTGGGCCGCCAGCCACGGGTGGTCCTTCTGGCTCCAGTCGAGGGTCAGCCAGGCGACGGCGAACATGCCCAGCGCCGCCAGCGCCACCGGCAAGCGGCGCGCGCCGGTGCGCCCGGTGTGGAAGATGTGCCCGAAGTGCACCAGCCCCTGCAGCACCAGTACGCTCAGTGCCGCCAGCAGGGTGATGCCGGAGAGGTCGAACAGCAGAATCAGCGGTATGGTCAGTCCGGTGGTGATCCACAGCGCTTCCATGGACTCGAAGCGGTGGAAGCGGTGCGGCGAGGGCAGCGCGCCCTCGCGGATGAGCACGTAGGTGATCTCGGTGGCGGCATAGAGGGTGGCGTTGATGGCGCTGGCGGTGGAGATCAGCGCCGCCACCGCCATGATTCTGAAACCCAGATCGCCGAGGAAGGGTCGGGCCGCTTCGGCCAGCGCGTAGTCCTGTGCGCGGATGACCTCCTCCAGCGACAGGTTGCCGAGCACGGCGACGCTCACCGCCACATAGAGGGCGGCCACCAAGCCGATGGCCAGCAGGATGGCCCGCGGCATGTTGCGTTGCGGATCGTCCATGTCCTCCACCGTGTTGCAGATGAGGCTGAAGCCCTGATAGGCAAAGAAGGTCAGCCCGATGGCATAGAGAATGCCCATGGCCGGCGGCGCTTCGCTCGGCGCCAGCCGGCTCGGGTCGATGTTCACCAGCGCAAGCCCGGTGAAAGCCACCAGAATGGTCAGCTTGATCGCGACGATGAGGTTTTCCGAGCGGGACACCCAGCTGGCGCCCAGCGTGTTGATCAGCGCGAACAGCAGCACGATGCCCACCGCCAGCAGGTTCTCGAAGCCGTGATCCAGCCCGAACAGCTGGCTGCCATAGCTGCCGAAGGCCTTGGCCACGGCGGCCATGGCGATCACCTGCGCCAGATAGAAGAGCACGCCGCCGGTGCCGGAGAAGGGACCTTCGCCGAACAGCTGGGTGAGGTATTCCACCAGCCCGCCGCGGGAAGGCCAGCGCAGCGCCAGTTTCGCCAGCGAGTAACCGGCGGCCAGGGCCAGCAGGCCGCCGAGCACGAAGCTGACCCACACCAGATTGCCGGCGATGGCGCCCGCCTGGCCGATGACGATGAAGATGCCGGCGCCCACCATGGCGCCCACGCCCAGCAGGGCGGCGCTGACGGCGCCGAAGGCTTTGGAATGGCTCTGCATGGTCTTTCCTTGTACGGGGAGACGGGGCCTCCCCCATTTTTACGGAGTCGTTTTCCGGCCCGCGCCGAGCCGGCGGGGTTTGCCCTTGTTCTTGCGGTCTCTGTGGCGCATTTTGCGCTTTCTGGCCGGTTTCTGCGCCTGTTTGCGCTTTTTCTCGCGCTTGAACTGCTTGAGGCGGCGACGCTGCTCGCGCAGACGCTCCTCGAACGGGGCGCCTTTCAGCGGCAGGGCGTCGATCACCTCCACCGGCAGGGTGTGGCCGAGGCGGTATTCGATGCGTTCCAGATGGCGGTACTGGTCGAAGGTGACCAGACTGCAGGCGATGCCGTGGCGCTGGCCACGGCCGGTGCGGCCGATGCGGTGGATGTAGATGTCGGCGCGGTGGGGCAGGTCGAAGTTGATGACATGGGTGATGTCGGGCACGTCCAGCCCGCGGGCGGCCAGGTCGGTGCTGACCAGCACCTTGCGGCGGCCGTCGCGGAAGGCGGCGATGCGTTCCAGCCGCTTGGGGGCGGGCAGGTCGCCGTGCAGCAGGGTGGCGGACAGGCCCTGCTCCCGCAGCCACTTTTCCAGCGCTTCGGCGTCGCGCTTGCGGTTGGTGAACACCAGCGCCCGCTGGCAGGCGGGGTCGGTCAGCAGCGCCTTGAGCAGCTGTCGTTTGTGCTCGGTGTTATCAGCATGGAAGACGCACTGCTGCACCTGCTGGCTGGTGCTGTCGGGGTCGGCCAGCTGCACTTTGACCGGGTTGTCCAGCACCGCTTCGGCGAAGGTGTCGATACCCTCGCCCGCGAGTGTGGCGGAAAACAGCGCCGCCTGAAATTCATGGGCCAGAGTCTCCACGATGGCCAGCACGTCGGGGCCGAGGCCCATGTCCAGCATGCGGTCGGCTTCGTCGATGACGAGCAGGTCGATGCCGTCCAGTTCCACTTCGCCCGCCTCCAGCAGGGTGAGCAGGCGCCCCGGGGTGCTCACCAGCATGTGGGGCACGTCATGGCGCGCCCAGCGCTGCAGGGCCACGCCGCCGATGAGCAGCTGGCTGCGGAAAGGCGTGTGGCGGCCCAGCCGCTGGATTTCCTGCTGGATCTGCTGGGCCAGCTCCCGGGTGGGGGCGAGAAACAGCTTGCGTGGCTGCCGTGGGGGCGAGGGGTCGTCCAGCAGCTGTTGCAGGGCGGGCAGGACGAAGGCGGCCGTCTTGCCGGTGCCGGTAGCGGCGCCGGCCATCAGGTCGCGCCCTTCCAGCAGCGGGGGAATGGCCGCCGCCTGCACCGGCGTGGGGGCGTGAAAGTGGGCCGCTTCCAGCGCGGCCAGCAGCGGTTCGTCCAGGCCCAGCTCGGCAAAGCTCATGCG
>JALVTA010000154.1 GCA_027036095.1 Thiotrichales bacterium
GACACGCCCACAGCGTGGAAGTCTTCTGGGACGGGGAGCGTGTCGGCGGCCTGTATGGTGTCCACATCGGGCGCATGTTCTTCGGCGAGTCCATGTTCAGCTGGAAATCCGATGCCTCCAAGATCGCACTGGTGAGCCTGTGCCGCACCCTCGCCCCGCTGGGGTTCGAACTGATCGACTGTCAGGTGCCCACCGATCACCTGCTCAGCATGGGTGCCGAACTGATGCCGCGGGAACGCTTCGAGGCCGCCGTACACCGCCTTGCCGCTGTGCCATTTATGCAACACGGCTGGGAAGCCCTCGAACCCGTGCTCTAAGTGCTTGTTTTCCTGTCAGGTGGGCGTATAATTCGCGCTGCATACAAACTTGAGGACACCCGAACGATATGGCAAAAGAAGACGTCATCGAATTTGAAGGCACCGTCAAGGACGTGCTGCCCAACACCATGTTCCGCGTGGAGCTGGACAACGGCCATGAAGTGCTGGCCCACATCTCCGGACGCATGCGCAAGCACTACATCCGCATTCTGGAAGGCGACCGGGTCAAGGTGGAGCTGACCCCCTACGATCTGACCCGCGGGCGCATCGTCTACCGGGAAAAGTAAGCGCCAGCTTCAGACAGACGCGCAAGATACGCAAAAACCGGGTACAGGCCCGGTTTTTTCATGTCCGCCGCCGGGCGCGCCGACGGTGACCCCGCAAAAATGGGGGAGGCCCCGTGTTTCAGGCCGGCGCCAGCGCCTTTGCAGAAAGCACGAGTTCACCGTCCCGACTGTCGATCACCAGCGTGCCGCCCTCCTGCAGATCGCCGAACAGCAGCAGCTCGGCCAGCGGCTGGCGCACCTTCTCCCGCATCAGCCGCTCCATGGGGCGGGCTCCCATATGGCGGTCGTACCCCTTGCGCGCCAGCCACTGACGGGCAGCAGGCCTCACCTCCAGCTGCACCTTCTTCTCTGCCAGCTGCTGTTCCAGCTGGAACAGATACTTGTCCACCACCTTTTCCATCGCCTCCGGCGGCAGACTGGCGAACTGAATGACCGCATCCAGCCGGTTGCGGAACTCCGGCGTAAAGGTGCGCTTCAACGCGCCTTCGAAATCCTGCGCGTGATCCTGCTCAACGAAGCCCATGCTGGCACGGGCCATCTCCTGGGCGCCTACGTTGGACGTCATGATCAGAATCACGTTGCGGAAGTCCACCTTGCGGCCGTTGTTGTCGGTCAGCGTGCCGCTGTCCATCACCTGCAGCAGGATGTTGAACACGTCCGGATGGGCCTTTTCGATCTCATCGAGCAGCACCACGCTGTGGGGATGCTTGTTGACCGCCTCGGTGAGCTGCCCGCCCTGATCATAGCCC
>JALVTA010000155.1 GCA_027036095.1 Thiotrichales bacterium
TCGCCGACGGTTTCGCTGTCCACATCCACCCGCCCGTGGCAGGCGCGCTGAATGAAGCAGATCACAACGGGGCCTCCCCTGATTTTGCCGGATGCCGCGCTGGCCCGCCGCGGCGCGGACGGAAAAATGCGCCCTCAGTCGTCCTTTTTGCGCGCATGGCGCTTGCGTTCGCTTTCGGTGAGGTATTTCTTGCGGATGCGGATGCTTTCGGGCGTCACTTCCACCAGCTCATCGTCGTCGATGAATTCCAGCGCCTGCTCCAGCGTGAAGCGGATCGGTGGAGTCAGCAGAATGTTCTCGTCGGAGCCGGCGGCGCGGATGTTGGTCAGCTGCTTGGCTTTCAGGGGGTTGACGGTCAGGTCATTGGCGCGGCTGTGGATGCCGATCACCTGCCCTTCGTAGACCTCGTCGCCGGGGCCGATGAACAGCCGCCCGCGCTCCTGCAGGTTGAACAGGGCGTAGCCCAGCGCCTTGCCGGTGCCGTTGGAGATGAGCACGCCATTGGTGCGCGCACCGATGCGTCCGGAGAGCTTTGGCCCCCAGTGGCTGAAGCTGGAAAACAGCAGCCCTTCCCCGGCGGTGGCGGTGAGGAATTCGGTGCGGAAACCGATCAGCCCGCGGGAAGGCACCACAAAGTCGATGCGCACGCGCCCGTAGCCGTCGGGCACCATGTTGGTCATCTCCGCCTTGCGTTCGCCCAGTTTTTCCATGATAGTGCCCTGAGCGTTTTCGGGAATGTCCACGGTGAGCGTTTCATAGGGCTCCATCAGCTCACCGTCGATTTCCTTGAAGATGACCTCCGGACGGGAGACGGCCAGCTCGAAGCCCTCGCGGCGCATGGTCTCGATCAGCACCGACAGGTGCAGCTCGCCCCGGCCGGAGACGCGCAGCCGATCCGGATCGTCGGTGTCTTCCACCCGCAGGGCCACGTTGGTGAGCAGCTCCTTGTCCAGCCGCTCGCGGATCTGACGGGAGGTGAGGTATTTGCCTTCCCGTCCAGCAAAGGGGGAGGTGTTGACCTGGAAGGTCATGGTGACGGTGGGCTCCTCCACGCTCACCGGCGGCAGGGCCTCCACATGGCCGGGGTCGCACAGGGTGTCGGAGATGTAGAGCGGGTCGATGCCGGTAAAGGCGATGATGTCGCCTGCCTGCGCCTCATCCACATTGACCCGCTCCAGCCCGTGGTAGCCCAGCACTTCCAGAACCCGTGCCGGACGGGTATTGCCCTCCCGGTCGATGATAGTCACCTGTGTGTTGGGGCGGATGCGTCCGCGCTTGATGCGCCCGGTGCCGATCACGCCCTTGTAGGTGTCATAGTCCAGACTGATGCACTGCAGCTGGAAGGG
>JALVTA010000156.1 GCA_027036095.1 Thiotrichales bacterium
CTGCTTTCGCCACCTCCGCCGCCGCCCAGGGAGCTGGACTTCATCGACCATGACGAGGTGCAGAGCCAGTTCACCGACAAGCTGGGGGACGTGCGCGAAATCACTCTGCTTTCGGAAACCATTCACTGCGCTGCCTGCATCTGGTTGATCGAACACCGTCTTGCCCAGCTTGAGGGTGTACTCTACGCCCATGTGAACTTCACCAACAAGCAGATCAAGGTGCGCTGGGACAACCGGCGCATCCGGCTGTCCGATATCATTCGCACGCTGCATCAGATCGGCTACGAGGCGGTGCCCTACGATCCCTCCGCCTCCGAGGCGGCCCGACGTAAGGCCAACAGGGATCTGCTCTATCGTCTCGGTTTCGCCGGTTTTGCCATGATGAACATCATGTGGTTTGCCGTGGCCCTTTACTCCGGTGCCGATGAGGATCCCAAATGGCGCAACTATTTTCACGTGCTGGAGTGGATCATTGCCACAGCGGTGCTGCTCTATCCGGCCAAACCCTTCTTTCAGGGCGCCTGGTCGGCGCTCAAGGCGCGTACGCTGGGCATGGACGTGTCCATCAGCCTCGGCATTCTGGCCACTTACCTCTATTCCGTGTGGGTGACGCTCCACTTCAACGAGAATGTGGGCAGCGTCTATTTCGACACCATGACGGATTTTGTCTTCTTCCTGCTCATTGGCCGCTATCTGGAAGCCATCTCCAAAAACCGGGCGGTGGACGCCACTCGCCGCCTGATGGCGCTGCAGCCCAAGGTGGCCCGCAAGCTGAATGAAGATGGCAGCGAAGAGGTGATGCCGGTGCGCCTGCTCAGGCCGGGCGATCGGGTGCTGATCAAGCCGGGTGATCACATTCCCGTGGATGGTGAGGTGGTCGATGGTGTTGGGCATGTGAATGAATCCATGCTCAGTGGTGAGTCTCGTGAGGTGTACAAACAGCCCGGCGACAAGGTGGCCGCCGGCACGCTCAGCATGGATGCTACCCTGACGGTCAGGGTGGAAAAAATCCTGCAGGACACCATGCTTGGGCGCATCATTCAGATGGTGGAGCAGGCGCAGGGTTCCAAGGCACCCATTCAGTGCACGGCGGATCGCATCATGCCGTGGTTCGTCTCCGGTGTGATCACGCTGGCCACGGCCAGTGCCATCTACTGGTTTTTCGCCGAGGGTATCGAAACCGCCATCATGGCCGGCACGGCGGTACTGATCATCACCTGCCCGTGCGCGTTGGGACTGGCCACGCCCATGGCCATCGCCGTGGCCAGTGGCGTATCCGCCCGCAACGGCATTCTGGTCAAAAATGGCGCGGTGCTGGAGATACTCAACGACATCAACCACTTTGTCTTTGACAAGACCGGCACGCTGACCAAGGGCGAGATGCGGGTGGTGGATGTGCACACCCGCGGCCTATTGGATGCGGATACCCTGCTGCGCAAGATCGCTTCGGTGGAGTTTCATTCCGAGCACGCCATTGGCCAGGCCATCTACGCGTCGGTGAAGGAGAAGCATCCGGCTTTTCTGCCGGGTGACTATCGGGTAGAGGATTTTGCCGTGCATGCCGGTCGAGGTGTGGAGGCCCGGGTGGAGGGCGCTCACTACCGTATCGGTCATGGTGACTGGCTCAGCGAGTATGGTGTGTCACTGCCACAGGACTGGCGGGCCGTTGAGACGGCGGCGCAGCGCAAGGGGCAGACCGGCATCTGGGTGGCGCGGGAAGGTGAGGTGGTGGCGCTGCTGCTGCTGGCTGACGAGCTGCGCCCGGATGCGAAAGAGCTGATTCGGCGCCTCAAGGAACAGGGCCACAGGGTGACGCTGCTTTCCGGCGACCGTAAGGCCGTGGCCGAGGAGATCGCCCGCCAGCTGGGCGGCATGGAGGTGATTGCCGAAGTGCTGCCGGATGAGAAGCATGATGTCATCGCCCGCCTGCAGGCGCAGGGAGAAAAGGTAGCCATGTTGGGCGACGGCATCAACGATGCGCCGGCACTGGTGCGTGCCCATGTGGGCTTTGCGCTGGGGGCGGGCACGGACATCTCCATGGACAGCGCCGATATCGTGCTGATGAACAACGAGCTGCTGGCGGTGGATACGGCCGTGCGCCTCGCGCGGCGCACGCTGGTGACCATCCGTCAGAACATCGCCAGCTCCATTCTCTACAATGTGATCATGGTGCCGCTGGCCATGAGCGCCACGCTCACGCCGCTGATCGCCGCCATCACCATGCCCATGAGTTCGCTGGTGGTCATTGGCAACGCGGCGCGCATCCGCACCTTCTTTTCCGACAAACAGAAACAGGCCCGGAGGGCAGTCTGATGGACGTGATCTATGGGTTGATACCTTTTGTGCTGGCTTTCGGCTTCATCGCAGTGGTAGCCTTTATCTGGATGGCCAAGAAGGGGCAGTTTGACGATCTGGATGGCGTGGCAAACCGTATCCTGTTCGATGATGACGAAGAGCCTACCAATGCGGCCATGAAGGCACGCGATGCAGCGCGCAGGAAAGCCGGGGCGCAGAAGGGTGAGGAGGAAAGCGCCGACGACGACGGTAATGAAGCCGGCGGAAAGGCATGAATGGAGAAGGTGAGGCTTCCTCTGGCTGTGTTACTCTTTTTCAGACGGGGCTCAGGAGGCTGTCCGACCGATGAAGTCGGCCCACTGGAAGATTTCCTTGCCCTTTGGATTCACAATGATCTCCAGTCCGCGCGTCGGATAGACCCAGCGGATGGTTTCATCGGATGCTGACTGGCGTTTCCACGCCGGTGGGCCGAAGCGCTTGAGCAGGGCCTGCTCAGGTAGATCACGCCCCACAAGGGTGATCACTTCGATGGGAGCATTGAGCAGGGTGCGTGCCTGAAACTCACTCAGCAACACTTCCTTGTCGCCGGTGGGCGTGGCGCGCACGCCGGGGGCTTCTTTCAGCAATGCCTGTTTGCGTTCGGGACTGACGGTCAGCCTCAGGATGAGCGGAGATTTGATGGCGCCGATGTAGATGGTGGGAAAGTAGGCCTCCACGCTGGTAGGATGCAGCTGCGGGTCGGTGAACAGTTTGACTTCCACATCATTGCCATAGAGTGCCATGGCGTCGGCCAGGGTGGACTTGCCGATGGTCAGACCGAGCGCATGCACATGGCGCTGCTCATCCCGGAAGCTGTTCCACGGCAGCTGTTCCTTTTTGTAGGGATGCGGTGCGTCCGGAATCAGCAGCCAGCCGCCCAGCACCAGCAGCACCAGCGCGATCAGCGCCTGAACGAAGACCGGCAGGCGGCGGATCATTCAGAGGCTCCGGGCTTGTCCAGGTGCACGATGTCCTCAGGCGCCTTCTCGTCCTCGGACTTGCCCAGCGGCGGGTTCTGATCTTCCGGGCGCGGCAGGTATTGCTCGATCTTGTCGTTGAGAATGCCCTGTCCCGCTTCAAAGACGGAGATGCCGGTCTGAATGAAGGTCACCAGTACGGTGACGAACACCACCAGGCCGGAGAAATACATGGTGACCACTTCCATGATGTTGGTCTTGCCACCCTCCGGATTGGAGAAGTCCTGCATGGACATGCCGCCCGGGAACAGGGTGTCCACCAGCAGATAGAGGCCCATCATGGCGATGGCGACGATGTAGGAGCCGATCAGCAACTTGCCGCGGCGGCAGGCGACCATCCAGTTTGCGGCCACATACCAGCTCTCCGGCAGTTTTTTCTTCACCTGTGAGCAGATGTAGAGGATCACCGTGGTGGAGATGGCGGGAATGAGCAGAAACGGCGCCATCTTGCCGTGGCCGATCTCCAGAATGGTGTAGGCGAGAAACAGGTGGGTGATCAGGATGTTGAAGTTGTAGATGTGAAAGGGGATTTTGGCCTTCTGGGCCTCTTCGGGTGTGATCTTGTACTGCATGGCTTTTTCTCCCGCGCTGTGAGCGGAATATTCTAATCGTCGGCCGGCTCGCAGGTATTGAGAAAATCTTGAAAGGTCATGGGCCGGCCGAACAGATAGCCCTGCAGCAGATCCACGCCGGCATCTTTCAGGAAACGGGCCTGATCCTCGGTTTCCACGCCTTCGGCCACCAGCTGCAGGTTGAGTGTCTTGGCCAGGGCGCAGATGGCGCGGATGACTTTGGCGGCGGCTTCGTCCGGCAGCTGGATGACAAAGCCGCGGTCGATCTTGAGGGTGTTGATGGGGAAGCGGCTCAGCCATGCCAGCGAGGACTGACCGGTACCGAAATCATCCAGCGCCAGGCGCACGCCCAGGTCCCGCAGACGGTTCATGATGTCCAGCGCTTCATCCACGCGGGCGATGGCCTGGGATTCGGTAATCTCGATCTCCAGCATTTCTACCGGATGCTGGCGGGCGGAGACGCGACGGGTAATCTCGCCCACCAGCTCCGGGTAGTGGAACTGCACCGGGGAGAGGTTGACGCTGAAGTGGAGCCGGTGCCCCCGGTCGCAGAGGGTGCGGGCATCTTCCAGCACCCGGTCCAGTGCGAACAGGCTGATGGGCTGGATCAGGCCGATGCGTTCGGCGATGGGGACGAACTCCTGCGGGGGGATCAGCCCCATGCGCGGGTGATTCCAGCGGATGAGCGCCTCGGCGCCGTAGAGGCTGCCGTCCTCGGCTCGCACCTGCGGCTGGTAGAAGACTTCGATTTCGCCCTTCTCGAGCGCGAAGCGCAGGTGATTTTCCAGCCGCACCTGACGGCCGGTTTCCATGTTCATTTCCAGCTTGTAGAAGACCAGCTGGCGGCCCTGGCGGTTCTTGGCCTCGACCCGGGCGCGGTTGGCGGCGTTGAGCTGCTGCATGGGCGTGGCCAGCGGCGGGCGGGTGGCCACACCGATGCTGAAGCTCAGATGCACCATGCGGCCATTGACTTCATAGGGTTCCTGCAGGGCATTGAGGAAACGGTGGGCCAGGTCGTGCACGCTCTGTTCATCCTGCAGGCCGTGAATGTGCACGGCGAACAGATCGCTGCCCAGCCGGCCGATCAGGTCCTGCTCGCGGGTGATGTCCATCAGTCGGTGGGCCAGCGCCTTGAGCAGCTGGTCGCCGAATTCCAGCCCGAAGGTGTCGTTGATGTTGCTGAAACGGTCGATGCTGAACATCAGCAGGGCGGTCATACTGGTCAGCAGGGTGTGTTCCTTGAGTCGCTCGATGAAGCCCTCGCGGTTGAGCAAGCCGGTGAGCCGGTCGTAATCCAGCAGAGTGCGGTCGATGCAGTCCAGGGCCCAGCCGCAGCTTTCGTTGGTGCTGACAAGCCAGCGGGGGGAGAGTTGGCTGTTGAGCTGCTGGCCCTGCTCCGGTGTGAAGGCCTGAACGATATCACTAACCGACAGCTCCTGACGGAAGCGTTCTTCCGCGTCCGGGTCAGGGCTGAGCAGCAGAATGGGGCGTCTCATGGAAGGCGATTGTCCGTGCTTACACCTGCAACCAGAAGGAAACCGGTCCGTCGTTGCACAGGGTGACCTGCATATTGGCACCAAACCGGCCTGTTGCTATTTTAGGATGTTTTGCGCGCACCTTTTCAACAAATTGCTCGAACAGCGTCCGCGCCTCCACCGGTGGTGCGGCCGGCGTGAAGTTGGGGCGCAGCCCCTTGCGGGTATCGGCCGCCAGAGTGAACTGGGGAATGAGCAGGATCTCGCCGTCGATCTGACGGATGTTCAGGTTCATGCGGTCGTTCTCGTCGGCGAACAGGCGGTAGCCGGTGAGCTTTTCCGCCATGCGGGTCAGGCGACCGGAGTCGTCCCCGCGCTCGAAACCCACCAGTACCACCATGCCGTAGCCGATCTCGCCGACGGTTTCGCTGTCCACATCCACCCGCCCGTGGCAGGCGCGCTGAATGAAGCAGATCACAACGGGGCCTCCCCTGATTTTGCCGGATGCCGCGCTGGCCCGCCGCGGCGCGGACGGAAAATGCGCCCTCAGTC
>JALVTA010000157.1 GCA_027036095.1 Thiotrichales bacterium
GCTTGAGCCAGCGCCTGGCCATGGGATAGACACGGGAAAAAGCTTTGATGAGCGCCTTCATGGGTGCGGGTGATCCAGTCTGGGAATGGCGGTGGGCAGGATTTTTTCCGGATCCGGCCAGATCCAGCTGCGCGGGGTCTGCGGTTCCGGACGCATCTCGATACAGTCGGTGGGGCAGATGGGCACGCACAGCTCACAACCGGTGCATTCCTTGGTGATCACCGTATGCACCGCCTTGGTGGTGCCGACAATGGCATCCACCGGGCAGGCCTTGATGCAGTGCATGCAGCCGATGCAGTCCTCTTCATGAATGAAGGCGACCATGCGCGGCTTTTCTTCTTCCGCGCCTTCCTCCATGGGTTGGGGATCGACCCCGAGAATTTCGGCAATCTTGAGCATGACGGCCTCACCGCCCGGTGTGCATTTGTTGATGGCTTCACCGTTGGCCACGGCTTCAGCGTAAGGCTTGCAGCCCGGATACCCGCACTGTCCGCACTGGATTTGCGGCAGGATCTTGTCGATTTCTTCAACGATAGGCGGTTCTTCCACCCGAAAGCGCACGGCCGCATAGCCCAGCAGCAGGCCGAAAGCGACAGCCAGCAGGGTGAAAATGATGACCGCGCTCATTTGACCAGCCCGCTGAAGCCCATGAAGGCCAGGGACATGAGTCCGGCCGTGATCAGTGCGATGGGTGCGCCCTGAAAAGGTCGGGGAACATCGGCCACGGCAATACGCTCACGCATGGCGGCAAAGGCCACCAGCACCAGTGTGAAGCCCAGCGAGGCGCCGAGCCCATAGAAGGCGGATTCGAGAAAGTCGTTCTGCTCGCCCACATTGAGCAGGGCCACGCCCAGCACGGCGCAGTTGGTGGTGATCAGCGGCAGGTAGATGCCCAGCACCTGATAGAGCGCGGGGCTGGTCTTGTGGATGGCCATTTCGGTAAAGCCCACCACGGCGGCGATGGCGATGATGAAAGCGATGGTGCGCAGGTATTCCAGATCGAAGGGCACTAGAAGATACTGATAGATCAGGTAGCTCAGCACCGCGCTCAGAGTGAGCACGAAGGTGGTGGCCAGGCCCATGCCGAGGGCGGCATCCGTCTTCTTGGACACCCCCATGAAGGGGCACAGGCCCAAAAATTTCACCAGCACGAAATTGTTGACCAGGATGGTGCTGATCAGGATGAGAATGTATTCACTCATGATGGGCTGACCTCGGCATGACGCTGCATTATAGCCGCAGGCGTTGATGCACGGAATAAGGGGTTTTTATGGGTTTTCCCTTGCGGAGCGGGGAAACGGCGCTATGATTTTGTCGGTTCAG
>JALVTA010000158.1 GCA_027036095.1 Thiotrichales bacterium
GTGGGCGCCCACGCCGGTGTCGTTGCTGTGGCGGCCGGGGCCGTCGGTGGTCAGCGCCTGATCATGCATGCGGGCCTCAAGATGCACCAGATCTTCCAGTTCGGTCAGCCCCGAGGTGGGGGTTTCGGCGGTGAACAGACGGGCGTGAGCGCTGTCGGCGACGACAATCCAGGTTTTTTTCATGGTGCTTCGCTCCTTTCGGCTGTGAGAGTGGTTGGGTTCATCTTATCGTTTTTGTGGGGGTGGCCGACGGCTTTTGCAAGCGGTGGATGCAGCGTGCGGGCGATCCAGCGGTCCAGATCGGCCTGCATGGCGGCGATCTCCCGCTTGCCGGGCATGCGGGCGGCGCTTCTGAGTTCGATGGTGAGCACCGGAATCTTCAGATATTCACCGGCGTAGCGGCCGAGGGAACCGGGATAGGTGCCCAGCTGGCGCAGGCGCAGCCGGCCCAGTTTCTGGGGCACGGCGTGCTCCGGTCCGTCATAGTCGAGCAGGTTGTAAGGGGCATGCAGACTGATGATGACATCGGGCTGCCAGTCGTGGATAAGCTGCACCAGATAGCGGGTTTCGGGCTCGGAGGCGGGAGCAGGCCCCGGATAGTAGCGGGGGTTGCGCCGCTTGTAGCGGGTCCACCAGGAATGGGCGAGCTGCCGCCAGTCCGGGCTTGGAAAGTTGCGGTTCAGGTCGACGCCGTGGGCGTTGGTACGCCGGGAGGGGCGGCGCAGCAGCCCGTCGGGATTGGCCACGGGCACGAACAGCCACTGGTGGTGCAGCTGGTCGGGGTGGCGCAGCAGGGCGTGCAGCCACAGGTAGGTCAGGCTGACGGCAGCCCATTCGTCCCCGTGGATGCCGCCGATGAACAGGATGCGGCCATGGCTGGGGCCGGTCGGATCAAGCCGGCGGATCATCAGCGGGCGGCCCTGCACGCTGCGAGCGCCGACGGGCGCGAGGGAGAGTGCGCGGCAGCCGGAATAGCTGACGGTACGCAGCTTGCGTGCCAGCGCCCGGCAGAAGCGGGTGGAAGCCTGCGTACCGGTCTTGTGGGTGGTTTTGCCGCGCTCCCCGGTCGGTGCGGGCGCTGCCGCGGCAGGGACAGCCGTTTCCTGACCGCCTGAGGCATGGGCAATCGTGGCGGTGGCGGCAGCCGGCAGCAGGGCGGCCAGCACGAGGGCCCGCACCATGGTTCAGAAGCCCCTGTTGATGAACTCTTCGCTCTGCAGCTCCCGCGGCAGCTTGCCGGCCAGCTTGATCTGCAGGCGCACGTCGTTGGGGGAGTCGGCAAAACGCAGGGCGTCCTCGGCGGTGATGATGCCCTGATCGAACAGCTGGAACAGGTGCTGGTCGAAAGTCTGCATGCCGGAGTCGTTGCTGGCGGCCATGGTCTCCTTGAGTGCGGGGATATCGCCTTTGAAGATGAGATCGGCCACACGGGGGGTGCGGATGAGAATCTCCATCGCCGCCACGCGGCCGCCGTCCTTGCGCGGCACCAGCCGCTGGGAGACGACCGCCAGCAGGTTGAACGACAGGTCCATCAGCAGCTGGTTGCGCTTGTCGGTGGGGAAGAAGTTGATGATGCGGTCGAGCGCCTGGTTGGCGTTGTTGGCGTGCAGGGTGGACAGGCACAGGTGGCCGGTTTCGGCGAAGTTGATGGCGTGTTCCATGTTCTCCTGATCGCGAATTTCGCCGATCATGATCACGTCGGGCGCCTGCCGCAGCGTGTTCTTGAGGGCGTCGAAGTAGCTTCTGGTGTCCATGCCCACCTCGCGCTGGGAGACGATGGAGCGCTTGTGGTGATGGACGAACTCGATCGGGTCCTCGATGGTGATGATGTGGCCGGCGGCATGGCGGTTGCGGTAGTCGATCAGACTGGCCAGGGAGGTGGACTTGCCCGTGCCGGTGCCGCCCACGAACAGGATCAGCCCCTGCTTGCGCATGATCAGGTCCTTGAGCACGGGGGGCAGGCCCAGCTCGTCCACGGAGGGGATGTCGCTCTTGATGGTGCGCGCCACCAGCGCGGGCGTGCCCCGCTGGATGAAGGCATTCATGCGCCAGCGACCCTTGCCCGGGATGGAGTAGGCGTAGTTGAGCTCCAGATTGTCGTTGAACTGCGCCCACTGTTCGTCGTTCATGCTGGAGCGCACCAGGGTGGTGGCGAACTGGGGCGGCAGGCGCTCTTCGCTCAGGTATTCCAGCTCGCCGTTGACGCGCAGGGCCACCGGCGCGCCCGCTTCGATGTAGAGGTCGGAGCCGTTGCGCTCCAGCAGCACGACCAGCGCCTCTTCCAGCGCCGCCCGAGCCTCGTCCGGGGTCAGTTCTACGCTCATGGCTTACTCCTCTCAGCTGAACATGGCCTTGTCGCCCACTTTGGAGAGGGCTTCTTCCTCAGTGACGATGCCTTCGGCCACCAGTTTCTTCAGGTGCTGGCCGAGGGTCTGCATGCCGATGTTGGTGGAGGTCTGGATGACCGAGCTCAGCTGCGGCACCTTGTCCTCGCGGATGAGGTTGCGCACCGCCGGGGTGCCCAGCATCACTTCATAGGCGGCCACGCGCCCCTTGCCATCGGCACGCTTGAGCAGGGTCTGGGAGATGACCCCCTGCAGCGACTCCGACAGCATGGCGCGCACCATGGCCTTTTCGTTGCCCGGGAAGGAATCCACGATCCGGTCCACCGTCTTGGGGGCGGAGTTGGTGTGCAGGGTGCCGAATACCAGGTGGCCGGTTTCGGCGGCGGTCAGCGCCAGCGAGATGGTTTCCAGATCGCGCATCTCGCCGATGAGGATGACGTCCGGGTCTTCACGCAGGGCGGCGCGCAGGGCGTTTGAGAAGGCGTGGGTGTCGCTGCCCACTTCCCGCTGGTTGATCAGCGAGCGCTTGGGTTCGTAGATGAATTCCACCGGGTCCTCGATGGTGAGGATGTGGTGGGCCATGTTCTGGTTGATGTATTCGATGATGGAGGCCAGCGTGGTGGACTTACCGGAACCGGTGGGGCCGGTGACCAGCACCAACCCGCGCGGCATGCGTGCCAGCTTCTTGAACACCTCCGGCGCGCCCAGCTCTTCCATGGAACGGATCTCTTCCGGAATGACGCGGAAGGCCCCGGCCAGTCCGCGCTGCTGCATGTAGATGTTGGCACGGAAGCGGGCCACGTTGGGCACGCTGAAGGAGAAGTCCAGCTCCAGGTGCTCTTCGAACAGCTGGCGCTGCTTGTCGTTCATGATGTCATACAGCAGCGTGCGCGCCTCGGTGGCTTCCAGCGGAGGAATTTCCACCTTCACGATGTCGCCGTAGCGGCGGATCATGGGCGGTTCGCCAGCGGAAATGTGCAGGTCGGAACCGCCTTCCTGCACGCAGAAGGTGAGCAGATCGGTGATGTCGAGATTCATGGGGTTGCCTCCTCCGGTTTGATCAGGGTGGGGGTGACGCCGGCGGCCCGGTAGGCGCGCCAGCGGTCACGACCCCGCTCCAGCAGGTCGGGGGACTGGTCGAGCAGCTCGATCACATGGTCATAGCCGCGCCAGTGTTCGCACAGCTGGGGATGCAGGTTAACAAGAACCGTGCCGTGAGTGGGCACCGTCCCGCCCCACAGGCGGATGTGCGTCCGGGGCGCTTCCTCGCCGAGGGCATGGGGCAGAAAGGCCTGCGGCGCATGCTGCCACAGCTGCAGGTCGAGCCGCCGGGCGGCATCTTCGTCCGGCAGGCGCACATCGCAGGCCTTTTCCGGCCACAGGCGTTCCAGCAGCCGGATCAGATAGGCAAGCCGCGCCCGGGGCGCGGTAGTGTCGAGAACGTGGAATTCCAGCCGCATGCGCCGGTCAGCGGGCCTGGGCCATCAGCCAGCGCACCAGTGTGGGCACGGGGCGGCCGGTGGCCCCCTTCTTCTCGCCGCTGACCCAGGCGGTGCCGGCAATGTCCAGATGGGCCCACGGGCGTCCGTCCTCGATGAAGCGGGCCAGGAACTGTCCGGCGGTGATGGTGCCGGCCGGTCGACCGCCGATGTTGGCCATGTCGGCGAAATTGGACTTGAGCTGCTGGTCGTACTCCTCCGACAGCGGCAGGCGCCACAGGCGGTCGTAGGTCCATTCGCCCGCCTCGCCGAGACGCTCGGCCAGCGCGTCGTCGTTGCTCATCAGCCCGCTGATGTGATGACCCAGGGCGATGATGCAGGCGCCGGTCAGGGTGGCCAGATCCACGATCTGCGCCGGTTTGAAGGTGCCCTGTGCCCAGGTGAGCGCGTCGCACAGGATCAGACGGCCTTCCGCATCGGTGTTGAGGATTTCGATGGTCTTGCCGGAGAGGGAGCGGATCACGTCACCGGGCTTTGCCGCCTTGCCGGAGGGCATGTTTTCAGTGGCCGGAATGACGCCGACCACATTGAGCGCCGGCTTGAGCTCGCCCAGTGCCTGGAAGGTGCCCAGCACGGCGGCGGCACCGCTCATGTCGTATTTCATCTCGTCCATGCCGGCGCCGGGCTTGAGGCTGATGCCGCCGGAGTCGAAAGTGACACCCTTGCCCACCAGAGCGATGGGTGCGGCGTCTCCGGCGCCGTTGTAGCGCAGGGCGATCAGCTTGGGCGGCGCTTCGGAGCCGCGCGCCACCGCCAGCAGCGCCCCCATGCCGAGGCGCTCCATGTCCTCACGTTCCAGCACCTGCACTTCGAAGCCGTAGCGCTCGGCCAGCCCCAGCGCCGTGTCGGCCAGATACTGGGGGGTGCAGATGTTGGGCGGCAGGTTGGCCAGGTCACGGGTCAGGCTCATGCCCAGCGCGGTGGCCCGGGCTTCGGCCAGCACCTGCTGCCGGGCAGGGTCGTCTTCTTCCATGAAGGTGACCCGGGCGAGCTTCGGATCTCGCTCCGGACGGTCGCCGCGGCTTTCGTGTTCATAGTCGTAGAAGCTGCGCTGCAGCTGCAGGGCGTTGTGGTAGAGCGCCCAGTCTGCATCCGCCTCCAGCGGGTGCAGCGTGTTGAGGGTGCTGAAGGCGTGCACGGCGCCGCTGTGATCCAGCGCATTGGCTGCGGCACCGAGCATGTCCAGATAGCGTTTGGGCGTCATGGGCTCCCGTTCACCGGCGCCTACGAGCAGCACGCGGCGGAAAGGGGCGGGTGCCTCGAACAGCACCAGCGTGCGACCGTTTTCCGGCTCAAAGTCACCGGCTTCGATCAGCCGTTCGATGCGCTCATCAAGACCGAACTGCGCATAGAGTTCCTGCGGGCGCTGCTCTTGGGTGACCGGCAGCACCAGCGTATCGGCATCCTGCGGTGCGGTCGGCTGGCAGTGGAACTGGATCTGTTTCATGGCGTCTTATCCCCTTCTCTATAATGAGCGTCGATTTGCTCCATTATATAGACCTGCCCCACTGATGCGGATTCTCGATCGCCACCTGTTCTCAGAACTGACGCTCACCTGGCTGGCGGTGGTGCTGGTGCTGGTGCTGATCATCTTCGGCACCCAGGTGGGACAGCTGCTGCAGATGGCGGTGCAGGGCGGTCTTCCGCCGTCACTTTTGGGACTTCAGCTGCTCTACCGGCTGCCGCCCGCACTGGAAGTGGTCCTGCCGGTGACCGTGCTGCTCGGGGTGCTGCTCACCTTCGGGCGCTGGTATCAGGATCAGGAGATGGTGGTCTGGCACAGCTGTGGCGTGGGGCTGGACGCCTTTCGCCGGCGGGTGCTGCTGTTTGCCCTGCCGATCGCCGCGCTGACACTGTTCAATGACGGCTGGCTGGCGCCTGTGAGCACCCAGCAGGCGCGCCTGTCGCTGGTGCAGGCCAAGGCCACGGCGCCCTTTGCCGCCGTACGCCCGGGACGCTTCAATCCGCTGGGCGAAGCAGGCGTCTTCTATGCCGCGCAGCTGACGCCGGATGGGCAGATGCAAAAAGTGTGGC
>JALVTA010000159.1 GCA_027036095.1 Thiotrichales bacterium
CTCAAGGATGGCTGGGACAACATGCCGGAGGAGTACCGACGCATGGATGATGCTCAGCTTGAGCAGTTGCGCGCGCAGGCGGGGCAATGAGCGATCAGGACTGCTTTTATCAGGTGCTGGGCCTGTCCAGCCGGCTCATGGAGGCCGTGGAGGCGGATGAATGGAGTCGGGTCAACGAACTGCAGCAGCGATGGATGCATGACATGCGCCAGTGTGTGGAGAAACTGATGGACGCAGGGCTTGGTGAAGAGGTGGAAATGCAGCTTAACCGCCTGCTGGAGGATGTGGCCGAGAAAACGGCACGGTTGGAGCAGGCCATAGAGGCTCTGCGCCAGCAGCAGCAGAGTGACCTGAGACAGCTCCAGCAGGCAGCCACCTACCTGCAGCAGTCCTAGTGCCAAATTTTTGACATTTGTGGCCTGACGCTCTATAAAATGAGCCTCGACTCTCAGTCGAGGCTTTTTTATGGCTCAGCATCCCGCGCTGGCCGGACTGATCGGCACCAGTCCGGCCATGCAGAAGATCAAGAAATTGATTCTTCAGGTGGCGCCCACTGATGCCACCGTACTCATACTGGGCGAGTCCGGTACGGGCAAGGAGGTGGTGGCGCAGGCCATTCACGCAGCCTCCCGCCGTCATGACAAGTCCTTCGTCCCCATCAATTGTGGTGCCATACCGGGCGAGCTGCTGGAATCCGAGCTTTTCGGTCACGAGAAGGGGGCTTTTACCGGCGCCATCACGGCCCGCAAGGGGCGTTTCGAGATGGCGGAGAAGGGCACCATCTTTCTGGATGAGATCGGTGACATGCCGCTGCCCATGCAGGTCAAGTTGCTGCGAGTACTGCAGGAACGGACCTTCGAACGGATCGGCTCCAACCGTAGCATTGAGTGTGACGTGCGGGTCATAGCGGCCACTCATCAGGATCTGGAGCAGCGCATTGCCGAGGGTGAATTTCGCGAGGACCTCTTCTACCGCCTGAATGTCTTTCCCATCGAGATGCCGCCGCTGCGGGCGCGCAAATCTGACATTCCTCTGCTGCTGGAACACATGTTCAGCTGCATCCGACAGCGCGGGCTGGAAACGCCCCATCTGGAAGAATCCGCCCTGATTGCCCTGCAGCACTATCCCTGGCCGGGCAATGTGCGCGAGCTGAGCAATCTGGCCGAGCGGCTGTCCATTCTCTATCCGGATGAACCGGTGGGTTATGAGCAACTTCCACCGCGCTACCAGATCGAGCTGACAGAGGAGATGACGTTCATCCCTCCGGAGACGGCGGAGGTGGAGCATGATCGACCGAGTCCGTCCGTCGGAATGGAACGTGATCAACCGGAAGTCAAGTCGGGTGGGGTTCCGGATGCGAAGGATGCTGTCGAGGAAACGCCGGAGGGCGGCAGGATGCCGGATCTGTCCGATGGTCTGGACCTGAAGTCCTATCTGGTGCAGATGGAAATCAACCTGATCCGTCAGGCACTGGAGACCGCTGGCGGTAATGTCTCCCAGGCGGCACGGCTGCTCAAGATGAACCGCACTACACTGGTAGAGAAGATCAAGAAGCATGGCCTCTGAGACGCGCCAGGAGCCGGTTGATCGCAAGCGCCTGCGGGAGCTGGAGGAGGCTTTTGCCCTTTTCAATGAAACATCCCGCCAGCTCACGGAAGCCTATGAGGCCCTCCAGCAGCAGCTGGCCAGCGTGCAGGCACGGCTGGCGCGCACGGAGCAGCGACGGCGTGTGGTCAGTGAACGCCTTGAACGGCTGCTGGCGCTGTTGCCGGCGGGCGTGGTGCTGCTTGACGGGCAGGGGCGCATCGTGGAACTCAATCCGGCGGCATGCGCCATGCTGGGGGCGGATGTGGTCGGTCGTCCGTGGGAGGTGGTGGAGCGCAATGTCTTTCTGCATCGTACTCCGGCGGATGAGCTGGTCATGCACGACGGACGCACCTTCCATACGGCCCAGGCCGGGCTGGACACAGGGGAGGGTCGCCTGATTCTGCTGCAGGATGTCACGCCCGCCCGTCAGCTGCAGGAGTACCGCAGCCGTCACCAGCGGCTCACTTCTCTTGGCGACATGGCAGCTTCCCTGGCGCACCAGATTCGCACCCCTCTGTCTACTGCCATACTCTATGTATCGCAGCTGGGGCAGCCCATGGAGGAAGCCCAGCGTGCCGCCTTTGCGGAAAAGACACTGACGAGCCTGCGCCATATTGAGCACCTTGTCGAAGACATGCTGCAGTATGCGCGGGGCGGCAAGGCAGTGGAGCGTCCGGTATCCGTTCAGGCCCTGTTCCGGGGGCTGGAGGAAGCCATGGGGCCCCTGGTGGAACAGTATCCCCGGGCCGAGCTGAGGGTGGTCCCGCCCGTGGAGGATGTCACGCTTTCCGGAGATTACGATGCGCTGCTGACAGCCTTGCAGAATCTGGTTCACAATGCGCTGGAGGCAGCGGGGCAGTCTGTGTGTGTTGAAGTCACGGGCGAGGTGGTCAATAATCAGCTGATTATCCGTGTGATTGACGATGGCCCTGGTATTGACGAAACCCTGCAGGAGAAGATCTTCGAACCTTTCTACACCGGGCGTGCCAATGGTACCGGTCTGGGACTGGCCGTCGTGCGCGCGGTGGCCGAAGCGCACGGCGGAGAGATCCGCGTGCACGCCCTGCCGGGTGTGGGCAGTACCTTTACCCTGCAACTGCCGTTGATACAGGTGAAAGCCGAATGAGTCTGCCGAAGATTCTCGTAGTTGAAGACGATCGCCAGCTGCAGGAAGCCCTGGTGGACACGCTGCGGCTCAATCAGTTTGAGGTGGAAGCGGCGGACAATGCCGAACAGGCGCTCAAGGCACTTCGGGGTGACATCGGCATGGTCTTTTCGGATATTCGCATGGATGGCATGGACGGGGTGGAGCTGCTGCGCCGCATCCGTGCCCACAAGCCGTGGCTGCCGGTGGTACTCATGACCGCCTATGGCACGGTAGAGCAGGCGGTGGAAGCCATGAAGCTGGGCGCCGTGGACTACCTGCCCAAACCGTTCGATGCGCAGGCGCTGGTGGACAAGGCGCGAAAGTTCTTCAACCGGGATGCCTCCACCGGAGATGATTTCGTAGCGGTCGACCCGCTGACCGTACAGATCAAGCGCATGGCCGAGAAAGTGGCCGACAGCGACGCCAGCGTCTACATCAGCGGGGAAAGCGGCACGGGCAAGGAAGTGCTGGCCCGTTACATCCATCGCAACTCGTCCCGCAGGGATGCACCTTTTGTCGCCATCAACTGTGCCGCCATTCCCGAAAACATGCTGGAAGCGGTGCTGTTCGGCTATGAAAAGGGGGCGTTTACCGGTGCGGTCAAGTCCATGCCGGGCAAGTTCGAGCAGGCGCAGGGGGGTACGCTCTTTCTCGACGAAATCGGTGAGATGCGGCCCGATCTGCAGTCCAAGCTGTTGCGTGTGCTGCAGGAGCGAGAGGTGGAGCGGCTCGGCAGTCAGGAGGTCATCCAGCTAGACGTGCGCATTCTCAGTGCCTCCAACATTGACATGGAAGCGGCCATCCGCGAGGGACGCTTCCGTGAGGATCTCTTCTACCGGCTGAACGTCTTTCCGCTGCACCTGCCCCCGTTGCGGGAACGCCGACGGGATATTCCAGCGCTGGCGGAACACCTCATTCAGCGCCACTGCTTCCGCAAGCGGGTCTGTCCAGTGCTGTCGGCGCCGGCCATGAAGAAACTTCTGGAGTATGATTGGCCGGGCAATATTAGAGAGCTGGACAATGTCATCCAGCGGGCACTGGTCCTGGTGGAAGGCGACAGCATTCAGGCGGAGGACATTCTCATCGACAGTCGCCAGTGGCTGCAGCAGGCAGCGGAAGGAGTGGGTATGGAGACCACCGTGGATGAGACGCCTGCGGGAAGGGATATTTCGGCTGATGCCGGAACCTCCCCGCCACCGGTAGACCTCAAGGCCCATGAGGACCGGCTGATTCTGGACACCCTGCGTCGCTTCGATGGCCACCGGCAGAAGACGGCGGAAAGTCTCGGCATCAGCCCGCGCACGCTGCGCTACAAACTGGCGCGGCTGAAGGAGAAAGGCTATGAGATTCCCTGATGGCATGCAATTTGCATGTATCGGCATGGACCAGAAAAGATTGAGGATTTTTTGACATGAGCCCGGTAGATACCCAGAGCCTGTTGATGCAGATGCGCACGCTGGCGGCACAGGCCCGGCAGGAGACGCCGGCGACCGATGTGCCGGCACAGCAGGGCGCAGCGGGTGAATCCTTCGCCACGCTGCTGGAGCAGGGCATTGAGGCCGTCAATGGTGAGCAGCACAAGGCGGCTGAGCTGAAAAAGGCCTTCGAGCTGGGCGATCCCAATGTGGAGCTATCCCAGGTCATGCTGCAGGCACAGAAAGCTTCCCTTTCCTTCGAGGCCATGACGCAGGTGCGCAACAAGCTGGTCGAGGCCTACAAGGAAATCATGAACATGCCGATCTGATGACAGGGCGCATCCATGGCCGAGCAGCCTGACACCTCCTCTCCTGAACAACCGAAGGTCGATCCGATCAACACGCTGATCGACCGGCTCAGCAGCCTGTCCGTCGCCAAGCAGATCAGCCTGCTGATCTCCATCGCTGCCGTGGTGGCGCTGACCGTGGGGCTGTTTCTGTGGTCGGGAAAAAGCGATTACACGCTGCTGTTCGGCAGCATGGACGCCAAGGAGATGCAGGAGGTCATCGAGTACCTCGATACCAATCAGATCGACTACAAGCTCGACCCCAGGACCGGTGCCATTCTGGTTCCACGCGACAAGGTCTATGCGCTGCGGCTCAAGCTGGCCGCGGCCGGTCTGCCCAAATCCGCGCCCAGCGGCTATCAGATCCTTGATCAGGATCAGGGCTTCGGCATCTCTCAGTTCCGCGAGACGACACGCTACAAGCGGGCCCTGGAAGGAGAGCTGGCCAAGTCCATTCAGTCCATCGATGCCATCGCCAGCGCCAAAGTGATGCTGGGGCTGCCCAAGCGCTCGGTCTTCGTGCGCAAGCAGCAGGAGCCCACCGCCTCCGTGGTGGTGCGCCTGCGTCCGGGGCGCACGCTCAGTGACGAGCAGGTCAACGCCATCGTCTATCTGGTGGCCTCCTCGGTGCCCAACCTCAAGCCCAAGAATGTCACCGTGGTGGATCAGCACGGCAATCTGCTCTCCGACAACCAGGGGCGGGACATGCGCGTCAGTCTCAAGCGGCTGGACTATACCCGCACCATTGAGGACACCCTGTCCAAGCGCATCGTGGACGTGCTGGCGCCCATCGTGGGCGGTCCGAGTCGGGTACGGGCGCAGGTCACCGCCGAGGTGGACTTCACCCAGCAGGAGACTACACGCGAGAACTACGAACCGGATCCCATGGCGATCCGCTCCGAGCAGCTGATCAAGGAGGTGGATCGGGACAAGGCACCGGCCGGCATTCCGGGGGCGCTGACCAACCAGCCGCCCCGGGCCGGCATTGCGCCGGAGACCGGCTACACCGGTGCAGGAGGCGAGGGCGCGGATGCGAAGAAATTCAAGTCCAAGACCACGCGCAACTACGAGCTGGATCGCACCATCAGCCATATCAAGTCCGATCTGGGCACGCTCAAGCGTCTGTCCGTGGCCGTAGTCATTGACGATCGCACGGAGGTGGATTCCAAGACGGGCGAGATCAAGAAAGTGCCGTGGGATCAGAAGGATATTGAGCGGTTCCGGAAACTGGTCAGTGACGCCGTGGCGCTCAATCCGGCGCGGGGCGACAGCCTGAGCGTGGTCAATGCCTCTTTCGTCAAGGCAGCCGAAGGGGACGAAAGCTATCCCTTCTGGCAGGAGCCGTGGTTCAT
>JALVTA010000160.1 GCA_027036095.1 Thiotrichales bacterium
ACCTGCTCTCCGACCGGGTGCAGCAGGTGTTCAATCCGAGGAGTGTGGACTGATGACGGAGAAGGGGCAGGCGATCCTGCAGGTGGAAGGATTGACCCTCGGCCTGCGGGACGGGAAAACGCTGGTGGAGGATGTCGCCTTTACCTTGAGGCGGGGCGAGGTGCTGGCGCTGGTGGGGGAGTCCGGTTCGGGCAAGTCCCTGACGGCGCTGGCACTGATGCGCCTGCTGCCGGAAGCGCTGTGTGTGCGGGGCGGTTCGGTCAGACTGGACGGCACCGAGCTGTTGGACCTGCCCGAGGCGGCCATGCAGCGCATCCGCGGCCGACGCATGGCGATGATCTTTCAGGAGCCGATGACCGCACTAAACCCGGTGATGCGGGTAGGTGAGCAGATTGCCGAGGTGTTGAAGCGCCATCTCGGACTGCGCGGCAGGTCATTGAAGGAGAAGGTGATTTCCCTGTTGGATGAGGTGGGCATTCCCGACCCGGCTGTGCGCATGGGCTGGTATCCGCACCAGTTTTCCGGTGGACAGAAGCAGCGGATCATGATCGCCATGGCGCTGGCGTGCGAACCGGAGGTGCTGATCGCCGATGAGCCCACCACGGCACTGGATGTGACCATTCAGGCCCAAATTCTAGACCTGCTGCGCCAGCTGCAGCAGCGCCACGGCATGGCGGTGCTGTTCATCACCCACGACATGGGCGTGGTGGCAGAGATCGCCGACCGGGTGGCGGTGATGTACCGGGGCAGGCTGATCGAACAGGCGCCGGTGCGACATTTTCTGGAAAACCCGCAGGCGGACTACACGCGCAGGCTGCTGAAAAACGCCCTGCCACTGCGGGCGTTCAAGCCGGAGCCGAAGAACAACACCCTGCTGGAAGCGAAGGGTATCCGTGTCTGGCTCCCCGTGCGCAAGGGCCTGCTGCAGCGCACCGTGGACCACACCCGGGCCGTAGACGGTGTGGATCTGCGCATCCGCTCCGGTGAGACGCTGGCGCTGGTGGGCGAGTCCGGTTCCGGAAAAAGCACCCTGGGCATGGCGCTGCTGAGGCTGGTGGAACTGACCAAAGGGCGTATCCTCATCGATGAGTCGGTGGATCTGGCCAGGCTGCCTCCCCGCCAGATGCGTCCGTGGCGCAAGGCGCTGCAGGTCATCTTTCAGGATCCCTATTCGGCCCTCAACCCCCGCATGACGGTGGGTGAGAGCATCCGCGAGGGCATGGTGACCCTGGGCGTGGGACCCCGGGACAGGGCCGGTCAGCAGGAAAGGGTGGCCGAGCTGCTGGAAAAGATCGGGCTGGAGCCGGAG
>JALVTA010000161.1 GCA_027036095.1 Thiotrichales bacterium
AAGCGCCTCGCCGTCTGGAACAGGCGCATGAGGAACAGGCCGAAGGAGATCTCCTTGATGGGGCGGCCCCAGATGGGTTCGCTGACGGCGCGGAAGGCGGCTTCCAGCTCGTTGACCCGGGTATCCGGCGGCACCCAGCCGGATTCGATGTGCAGCTCGGCCACCTTGAGGTAGTCCTGATTGAAGAAGGCGAGGAAGTTCTCGGCCAGATAGCGCTGGTCCTCCGGCGTGAGGCTGCCCATGATGCCGAAGTCGATGGCGGCGTAACGCCCGTCGGGCAGCACGAAGATGTTGCCCGGGTGCATGTCGGCGTGGAAGAAGTTGTGCTTGAACACCTGGGTGAAGAAGATGATCACCCCGTTGCGGGAGAGGCGTTCCAGATCCACGCCCTGCCGCTTCAGTTCATCAATCTCGCTGATGCGGGTGCCGTAGATGCGTTCCATGGTAAGCACCCGCGGCGTGGTCAGTTCCCAGAACACCCGCGGCACGTAGAGCAGATCGGAGCCTTCCCAGTTGCGCCTGAGCTGGCTGGCATTGGCGCCTTCGCGCATCATGTCCAGCTCGTCATGGAGCGTCTTGTCGAATTCGTGCACCACTTCGACCGGATGCAGGCGGCGCGCCTCCGGCACCAGGGTTTCCAGCAGCCGGGCCAGGGAGTAGAGAATCTCCAGGTCCTGCTCGATCACCGGCTGGATGTCGGGCCGCACCACCTTGACCACCACATCCATGCCGCTGGAGAGGGTAGCGGCGTGCACCTGGGCGATGGAGGCGGAGGCCATGGGCTTGAGGTCGAATTGGGCGAAGGCCTCATCCAGAGGTTGACCCAGCTCCGCTTCGATGATGGCGCGGGCCCTGTCGGGGTCGAACGGCGGGCAGTCGTCCTGCAGTCTGGCCAGCTCCTGGCCGATGTCATCCGGCAGCAGATCCTTGCGGGTAGAGAGTGCCTGGCCGAACTTGATGAAGATGGGCCCCAGCTGCTCCAGCGCCAGGCGGATGCGTTCGCCGCGGCTGCCCCGCACCCGTCGGCCCCAGTTCCACGGCAGCAGGCGGTTGAGCGTGAGCAGCCAGCGGTGGCGGCTGTTTTCCAGCAGCAGCCGGTCGATGCCGTGCAGGGTGAGGGTGCGCTGAATGGTGATCAGTCGGCTCAGCTGGCGCAGGAAGGCGGGCGCGCGCATCAGGCGTTCTCCTTTTCAAGGCGTGCGATGCGCTTTTCCAGCCGCTCCACCTGCTCGGCCAGCGCCGCCACCTGCTGGCTGAATACCTCGAAGCTTTCCCGTGTGGGCAGCAGGTTGAGCTCGAACTGCAGGTAGTCCTTCAGGCTGGTCTGCAGGGTCTGCCGCAGGTTGTCGCCCAGCTGCTCCAGCGGACGCCGCGCCTGTTCCAGCAGGCTGGCGGGTAAAAGCCCCAGCCAGCGCTCCACGAAAGCGCCGATGTCGGGCGAGAGACTGCCGAGGCAGTCCAGCAGCCGTTCGGCCAGTGTCGTGTCGCCTTCCAGCGTGGCGCGTTCTTCGTCCAGCAGCCGCATGCGGGTATCCGGCTGCTTGAGCAGCGGCCACAGCAGGGCATGGGTGCGGATGACCGCATCCGGCGCGCCCTCCAGCGTGCGGTTCAGGGCGATCTCGCCCGGCTGGATGATGAGGTAGAGGGTCATGCCCAGATCGTCAAAGCTGACCTGCACCGTTTTGCCCACCAGCGGTTGCAGGCAGGCGCCCTGACGGGCGTCATAGCGCACGGCGGTGTTCAGCAGCGCCTCCAGCGCGGCATCTGCGGCGGCAGGCAGCAGACGGGCGTCCATCAGAACACCCAGCCCCGGTGCAGGGCGACGATGCCCTGGTTCATGTTGGTGTATTCGGCTCGATCGAAGCCGGCTTCCAGCATCATGGCCTTCAGGGTCTCCTGATCCGGATGGCGGCGGATGGATTCGGCCAGATAGCGGTAGCTGGCTTCGTCATCGGCAATCAGCCGGCCCATGCGCGGCAGAATGTGGAAGGAGTAGAAGTCGTAGGCCTTGCGCAGCAGCTCGCCTTCCACCTGCGAGAACTCCAGAATGAGCGCCTGCCCGCCCGGTCTGAGCACACGGCGCATCTCCCGCAGGGCGGCGGCTTTGTCGGTGACGTTGCGCAGGCCGAAGGCGATGGTGACCCGGTCGAAGACGCCGTCGGCAAACGGCAGCTGCTCGGCGTTGGCGATGGTGAAGTCTACCCACTGGGCCACGCCGGCGTCCACCAGCCGGCGGCGGCCCACCTGCACCATGTTTTCGTTGATGTCGGCCAGCACCACTTCACCTGTGGGTGCGACACGGCGGGCCAGTGCGCGGGCCAGATCACCGGTGCCGCCGGCCAGATCCAGCACGCGCATGCCGGGGCGCACGCCGGCGGTTTCCACGGTGAAGCGCTTCCACAGACGGTGGATGCCGAAGGACATGACATCGTTCATCAGGTCGTACTTATCCGCCACCGAGTCGAATACGCCCTTGACGCGGCGCACCTTCTCCTCCCACGGCACTTCGGCAAAGCCGAAATCAACGGTCTTCTTTTCGTTCATGGCCTGCCGCCTTCAGCTGTTTGAGATATTCGTTCCAGTAGTGGCCGTAGTGTCGGCCCAGCTCGTAGAGCCGCTCCCAGGTGTAGATGCCGGTGTCGTGACCGTCGTCAAAGTGGATTTTAATGCCATAGCTGCCTACCGGGGTCAGCGCGTCGCAGCCCACATGCTCCTTGTCCACCTGCAGCACGTAGTCTTCCGGCCCGTGGCCCACCACCTCGGCGGACTGGGAGTGCACCCGCAGAAACTCGCAGGTGTATTCGAACACCTCGCCGGTATCGAAGGCGACGGTGAGCCTTCTGGCCGCGCGGTCCAGCTCGATGCGGGTGGGGGTCATGCGGCCACTCCCAGAAAGACGGCCAGCAGGCGGGTGATTTCCAGCAGCTGGCTTTCGCTGATGCGGCCGACGGGACCTTCCAGCCGGTCGCGCCGCAGGGTCATGCACTTGTCGATCATCACCTGGGACGGCTTCTGCAGTCCGGTACCGTCATCGGCCGGCAGGGCGAAGCGCACCAGCGGGGCCTCCACCAGATGGCTGGTGATGGGCAACACAGTTACGGAAGGGTGGTGGTCGAACAGGTCCGACTGAATGATCAGGACAGGGCGCGGCTTGCCAAAGTCGCCCGGCAGGGCGGCAATGGCGATGTCTCCGCGGCGGGTCACTGCCAGCCCTCGGTATCAGCAGCCTGTTCCACCCAGTCGATCAGCGCGTTTTCGCGCTCATCGGCGGCAATGCGCTCCGACTGGGCACGGCAACGCGCACGAAACGCTTCGCTGCGTGTGTCAGGCAGCCACAGCTGCACCAGACGGAAGCCCTGCGCGCGCATTTTTTCCCGGTGGCGGCGCACCCGTTCTGAAGTGGTGGTCATGATGGCTGTCCCCGTTTCATGTAACGGATTGTATCACTGAATCACAGGATATACCTGCTCAGGTCCTGGTCCTGCGCCAGTTCGCCCAGACGTTCGTCCACATAGTCCGGCGTGATGGTGAAGGTCTCACCGGCATGGGCAGGCGCATCGAAGCTGATCTCTTCCAGCAGCCGCTCCATCACCGTGTGCAGACGGCGGGCGCCGATGTTTTCGGTGCGTTCGTTGACCTGCCAGGCCACCTCGGCGATACGGCGGATGGCTTCATCGGTGAATTCCAGCGTCACCCCTTCGGTGGCCAGCAGGGCTTTCGCCTGTTCGGTCAGGTTGGCGCGCGGTTCGGTCAGGATGCGCACGAAGTCGTCCACCGTCAGGCTCTGCAGCTCCACCCGGATGGGCAGGCGGCCCTGCAGCTCCGGAATCAGATCGGAAGGCTTGGCCAGATGGAAGGCGCCGGAGGCGATGAACAGGATGTGGTCGGTCTTCACCATGCCATATTTGGTGGAGACGGTGGAGCCCTCGATCAGCGGCAGCAGGTCACGCTGCACGCCCTCGCGGGAGACGTCACCCTGACGCTCGCCGCTTTTGGCCACCTTGTCGATCTCGTCGATGAAAACGATGCCGTTCTGTTCCACCGCTTCCACCGCCTCGGCGCGCAGCTCCTCTTCGTTGACCATGGCGGCGGCCTCTTCATCGGTGAGCTGCTTGAGCGCCTGGGCGATGGTCATGCGCCGGGTCTGACGCTTCTGGCGGCCCAGGTTTTCGAACAGGCTCTGCAGCTGCTGGGTCATGTCCTCCATGCCCGGCGGGCCCATGATCTGCATCTGCGGTGCGACCGCCGCCACGTCGATCTCGATCTCCTTGTCGTCCATCTGGCCGTCGAGAATGCGCTGGCGGAATTTCTCGCGGGTGGAGGCCATTTCCGCATGGCTCTGGGTTTCGAAGCCGCGCGCCGGCGGCAGCAGGGCGTCGAGAATACGCTCCAGCGCTCGCTCGCGCGCCTGTTCGCGCACCTTGTCCATGGCCTTTTCCCGCAGCATCTTGACGGCGTTGTCCACCAGATCGCGGATGATGCTGTCCACGTCCCGGCCCACATAGCCCACCTCGGTGAACTTGGTGGCTTCCACCTTGATGAAGGGGGCATCGGCCAGCCGGGCCAGCCGGCGGGCGATTTCTGTCTTGCCCACGCCGGTGGGGCCGATCATGAGAATGTTCTTCGGCGTGACTTCCTGACGCAGGTCATCGGGCAGCCGGCTGCGCCGCCAGCGGTTGCGCAGGGCAATGGCCACGGCACGCTTGGCATCCGCCTGGCCGACGATATGTCTGTCCAGTTCCGCAACGATTTCTCTGGGCGTCAGCATGGTGGTCCGTTTCCTTGTGTGAAATGCGCCTATTATAGCGGTGGGCGGTCGAATGACGCCGCTGGGCTATAATCGCCGCAAAGGGCGCGCTGGACGGGGCCTCCCCCATTTTTGCAGGCTGCCGCCGCAGCGTGCCGCGAACGAACCGGAAAAACACGCATGAGGGCGCCATGGGGCTGAAATTCGCCAAAATGCACGGTCTGGGCAATGATTTCATGGTGGTGGACGCCATCTCGCAGCGGTTCGACCCGACAGCCGAGCGGGTGTGCGCACTGGCGGACCGCCATTTCGGCGTCGGTTTCGATCAGCTTCTGCTGGTGGAGCGGCCGCAGAGCGAGGCGGCACTGTTCCGCTACCGCATCTTCAACGCGGACGGCTCCGAGGTGGGCAACTGCGGCAATGGCGCCCGCTGCTTCGCCCGTTTCGTCTTTGACAGCGGGCTGACCGACCGGCGTGACATTCCCGTGGAAACAGCCGCCGGGCGCATGGTGCTGCACATTGAGGACGACGGCTGGGTGCGGGTGGACATGGGGGCGCCCCGTTTCGCGCCCGCGGCGCTGCCCATGGATGTGCCCACCGAGCAGGACCGCTACCGGGTGGAGGTGGGGGGCGAAATGGTGGAGGTGGGCGCCGTGTCGGTGGGCAACCCCCATGCGCTGGTGCGGGTCTCGTCGGTGGAGGCTGCGCCGGTGGAGACGCTTGGCCCGGCACTGGAAAGCCATCCGCTCTTTCCCGAGCGGGTCAATGTGGGCTTTGCCGAGGTGGTGGACCGCCGCCACGTGCGCCTGCGCGTCTACGAGCGGGGTGCGGGTGAGACGCTGGCCTGCGGCACCGGTGCCACGGCGGCGATGGTGATTCTGCGCCGCTGGGGCGAGGTGGACGACACCGTGGAGGTCAGCCTGCCCGGCGGCAGCCTGCGCATTCACTGGTCAGGCCGGGACGGCGATTCCGTCTGGATGAGCGGCCCGGCGGAATGGGTCTACCGTGGGGAACTGTGCCATGGATGAGCTGCGT
>JALVTA010000162.1 GCA_027036095.1 Thiotrichales bacterium
TCAGCCGCGCCACCTGTTTAAGCAGAGCCTGCTTGAGCCGCTGCACCGTCACACCACTGGCCGGCGTGCCTTCCAGCACGAACAGGGTATCCCATTTGCTAAGACTGTCGTAGCCCGCACCTGCTGCGGCCGCCAGCTGCTGCCCGCGCACCAGCTCGGTGCTCAACCGGGCACTGCTGTCACCATCCAGCACGGCAGCCGCCAGCTCCAGCGCCCACGCCTCCTTCTCATTTGCCGCAGTCAGCAACGAGGGCACATGAAAGCCCATGATCAGCTGTGGCACCTTCACCGGCCCTTTCATTTCCACCGTGCGCACACCGTTCTGTTTGATCTCCCGTTGCGGCTTGGGCGGCACGATCGTCTCCGGCTTGAGTGGGCCGTAATACTGCTTTGCCAGCGCCACCACCTGCTCCGGGGTCACATCGCCCACTACCACGACAATAGCATTATTGGGCGCATACCAGCGCGCATACCAGCGCCGCAGATCACTGAGGGTATAGTGCTCGATATCGGTCATCCAGCCGATGGTAGGATGATGCGGCGGACTGTTGACAAACGCCGTGGCATTAAACAGCTCCGAGAGTTTGGCAGCAGGCTGATCCTCCACCCGCCAGCGGCGCTCCTCCATCACCACCTGACGCTCTTTCTGAAACTCCTTCGCGTCCAGCTTGAGATGGCGCATGCGATCCGCCTCCAGCGCCATCACCTCGCCCAGATGCTGCTTGCCCACAATCTGGAAATAGGCGGTGTAGTCCCGACTGGTAAAGGCATTTTCCTGCCCACCCATGCGCGACACCCGCTTGGAAAACTCGCCGGGGCCGAGCTTATCGGTGCCCTTGAACATCATGTGTTCCAGCATGTGGCTGATGCCGGTGATGCCGTTGGGCTCATAGTTGGACCCCACCCGATACCACACCATGTGTGCCACCACCGGTGCACGATGATCGGGTTTGACCAGCACGGTCAGGCCGTTCTCAAGCCGGGCCTGGTAGATTTTGGCCCATGCCGGTGAGAACACCAGGGCCAGCATGACAAACAGCAGCAGTCGTTTCATGGCCATCCACAATTGATTTTCGGTCGAATATTCAGGCACCTGCACAAAGCCTCTGAAAGCACTTGAGCTGCGTGTGCGATGGTGGCCTATGCAAGGGGCAAGTCGCAGAATTGGGTGGGTCCAAATTCAAGACGAGCAACGCCGCAGAGGCTGCCATCCCGCCGCAACCCGCAGGCAGAGGGTGATTTCGGCCCAATGCCCGCCTTATGCTTTGCTCGCATCGATGACAGACCG